>DATLLM010000492.1:0-10880 GCA_035537855.1 Chloroflexota bacterium
GGGTGCACTACCAGCTGGGGACGTTCGTCTTGAGCTTCGGGGGCCAGCGGCTGAACGCGGCGAAGGACCGGGCGCTGTACGGCGACGACGCCAACGCCATCCGGGGCGCCGAGCTCGACGTCGACCTGCACACCAAGCACCGCGTCACCCCGACCGCCGAGGCGCGGCAGACGCTCCCGGCCAACGTCCCGGCCATGGAAGCGGGCATGACGGCGATGGAGCTCAACGGCCTGTTCCGGCATGTGACCGTGCGCGCGGCGATCGGGGCGGAGAATCTGGACTTCGCCCCGCCGCCGAGAGGGCCGACGGGCCTCCAGCGGGTGGCGGTCGGCGGCAACGCCTGGTCGATCATGGCCCTCTCCAAGGCCCGGGAGGCGGCCTGGAAGGTGCTCAAGTGGACGTTCGGCAAGGAGGGCATGTCGGGGCCGCTGCTGCAGTTCGTGTCCTGGCCCCCCCTGGTCTGGGCG
Organism: Chloroflexota bacterium; assembly: GCA_035537855.1. Taxonomy (GTDB): domain Bacteria; phylum Chloroflexota; class UBA11872; order UBA12225; family UBA12225; genus DATLLM01. Next base: position 468 of record DATLLM010000492.1, read on the forward strand.
GCGGCCAGCCCCCAGTGGCTGGACCTGTTCAAGGGCACGCACATCGCGGACTGCGCCCGGGTGTGGGAAACCGGCGGCCACGACCTCCTGCCCCTCCCGGAGGGGGACACGGCGTGGACGACGATGAACGCGCCGCTCAACCAGGCGCTGCGCGGGGAGGTGGCCACCCGCGAGGCGATGCGCGAATCGGCGCGGCAGCTCAACGAGCTGTTCGCCCAGCGGCCGGCCGCGTGGAAGTAGCCGCCGGCCCGGGCCGGGCGGGGAGGCGCCCCCCCGCCGCCCGCGGGGGCGCGAGCCGCCGCGAGGTCGAGACGCGGGCGAACGAGGGCAGCGCGGGCGCTGGGCCGGCGCGCCGCCCTCCCGTCAGCGGGGCTTCCAGGGGGGCTTGAAGCAGCGCTCGCCGTACTTGACCAGCTGGTTGGCCTGCCGGTTGGCCTCGATACAGGCGTCGCGCACGCTGCCCGCGCCGTCCGCCACCGCCGGCACGACCAGCTCGTCGATCTTGCGCTGCGTCTCCAGGTCGTTGTACTGGAAGATGAAGGGGGCCCGGTAGTAGCCGTTGTCCCAGATGTCGTTGAAGACCGGCATGTGCGCCGGCGGGCTCTTCAGGAAGCCGTCCTTGTCGTGGCGCACGGACTGCTTGGCTGGCTGCACCGGCCGCTCGCGCCCCAGGGCGCCCTGCACCTCGTCCATCCCCATGAACTTGATCAGCTCGTAGGCGGCGTCCGGGTTCTTGCCGCCCTTGAGCACCCAGTTGTGGTCGCCCCCGGCGTTGCCGAACTGCGGTGCGCCGGCCGTGCGGCTGGGGTACATGATCAGGTCCCACTCGAAGGCGAGGTCCTTCATCACGCCGGGGCGGGAGCGGTAGTTGGGGTCGCCCACCAGGCCCAGCTTGCCCAGGTTGAAGGCGTCCCCCTCGAAGGGCTGCTTGTAGGCCGCGGGCCGGAAGACGCGGCGCTTGTGCTGCTCCGCCAGCCACTCCAGGGCCTCGACCGTCTTGGGGTGGTCGAGCGTGTAGCGCATCGCGCCGTAGTCGAAGACCTCCCCCCCGTTGGCCACGATGAAGGGGTGGTAGCCCCGGTACACGCTGTGCCCGTCCACCAGGAAGCCGAAGACCTCCGGCATCCCGTCGGCGTCCTTGCCGGTGGTCAGCCGGGTGGCGAACTCGGTCAGGTCGTCCCAGGTCCACCTGCCGTTCTTCTGGGCCCAGGGGTCGGGCAGGCCGGCCTTGCGGAACAGGTCCTTGTTGTAGGCGATGGCGTAGGACCAGCCGGTCAGGGGGAAGACGAAGTTCTTGCCGCACCAGTCCTCGTACCCGGTGAGCACCCAGTCCCGCCGGAGGTTCACCCGGTCCCGGGTGAGGGCGGGCTTGAGGTCGAGGATCGATCCGTTGTCGAAGTAGAGCGCCGCGCTGAACACGTCCGCGATGGAGGCGTCCGGCGGGGTGCCGGCGGCGAGCACCGTGCGCAGCTTGTCGCGGAGGGTGGCGTCCGGGGTCAGCGTCGCCCGGACGTACCCCGTCTGGGCCTCCAGCTTGGGCAGCTCCGGGCGGACGAACGCCAGGCGCTCGTCGTTCCAGAACGTCCAGTACTCAACCGTCACCGGGGCTCTGGACGCCGCCGGGCCCGTCTGCCCGCCGCCCGCCGGGGCGCAGGCGCCCAGCGCCGCACCCAGCCCGAGGGCGCCCGTCGCGAGCGGCAGCAGGCGCCGTCTGGTTCGGGTGCCCCTCGCCCCCGAGGCGGGGGCCGCCACCGGTCGCACCTCGCCTACCGCCCGCTGCGCGCGCGCTCGCATCGCCCTGGCTCCTGGCTCCCGGTGCCCTGCGGCGGCGACCGCCACGGTCCCGCCGCCGGCACTCTACACCCGAGGACTCCGTCCGGCAACCGCGCCGCCATCGCAGCGCGAGCGGCGCCCGGGGACACGTGTCGCCGGCGCCGTCACGCCACCCGGTGCCGGCGCAGGTACCTCTCGTCGAACTCGAGGCCGAGGCCGGGTCGCTCGCTCAGCCGGACGCGCCCCCGCTCAACGCGGAAGTCCTGCCACAGCCGGGTGTAGATCTCCGGTGGCTGGCCGGGCGTGGTCGCCGGGATGATCGCCGTATGGGGGAGGGCCGCCGCCAGGTGGGCGTGCAGGTCCGGCAGCGAGGCCCCGTGGGGCGCCAGGAGCACGTGGTGGGCCTCGGCCAGGGCGGCCATCTTGCGGAAGCTGGTGAAGCCGCCGCCGCCCACGATGTCGGTCTGGAGGTAGCTCAGGCCGCCCGCCTCCAGGATGGCCCGCACCCCGTAGAGCGAGCGCTGTCCTTCCGCCCCGGCCACCGGGATGCGGGTGTGCCGGGCCACCACGGCCAGCCCGAGGGGCTCGTCGTCGCGCAGCACCGGCTCCTCGACCCAGAAGAGGTCGTGGCCCTCGATCCGCCGGCAGATGTCGATCGCGGTGCGCACGTCGATCCAGCCGAACAGGTCGATCATCAGCCGCACCTGCGGCCCGATGGCCTCCCGGGCCGCCGCCGTCTGGCGCACGATGTCGTCGGGGTCGCGGTTGAGGATGTGGAACTTGACCGCGTCGAATCCCTGCTCGACGCACGCGGCCAGCTGCTCGCCCAGCTCCCGCGGTGAGGTCGCCCGGGTGGGCACGTCGGCGTAGGCGGGCACCCAGTCGCGGTAGCCTCCCAGGAGCTGCCAGCACGGCAAGCCGGCGGCCTTGCCGACCAGGTCCCACAGGGCGATGTCCACCGCGCCGATCGCCCCGGTGGCCTGGACGCCCGCCACCCGGGTGGCACGCGTCATCTTGTCCCACAAGCGTTCGGTGTTGCGGGGGTCTTCCCCCAGCAGCGCCGGCGTCAGGTACTCCTCCAGCAGCTTCGCCCCAGGCCCCCAGGTGCGGCTGTTGCCGACCAGCCCCTGGTCGGTGTGCACCCGGATGGCGGCGTGCGTGCGGCGGTGGCGGGCCGCCAGCGGGTCGTCCCACACCGGCTCGAACAGGGTGGTCTCGATGGCGGTGATCTTCATGCGTCCCTCCTTCGTCCTCGGTCCGTCGTTCGTTCGGGCCCGGTCCGGCCGCCGTCCCCGCCGTCTCTGCCCGTGCCCGCGGGTCAGGGCCGGTGGCGGGCGATGAACGCCTCGTCCAGCTCCAGCCCCAATCCGGGCGCAGCGCCGAGCCGGATCTCCCCCTTCCGAAGCTGCAGCGGCTCGCGGTACAGGCGCGACCAGACTTCGTAGGGCTCGCCCGGCGGGAAGGCGGAGACGATCAGACCGTTGGGCAGCGAGGCGACGAGGTGGGCGTTGAGCTCGGGGAACGAGGCCCCGTGGGGGGCGACTCTGACGTGGTAGGCCTGGGCGACGGCGGCGATGCGGCGCCAGGCGGTGAACCCCCCCGCGCCGAGGATGTCCGCCTGGAGCACGTGCAGCGCGCCCCGGGCGACGTAGTCGCGGCAGGCGTGCAGGGAGTGCTCCCCTTCGGCGCCGGCCACCAGCTGGCGGATGCGGGCGGCGACGAGCGCCAGCCCGCCCACCTGGTCGTCCCCGGAGACCGGCTCCTCCAGCCAGTACACGTCGGAGGGCTCGAGGCGCCGGGCGATCTCCACCGCCGTCCAGGGGTCCCACTTGCGGTGGACGTCGACCATCAGGCGCACCTGCGGGCCGATCGCCGCGCGCACCCGAGCCACGTCGGCGACGACCTCGTCCGGCGCGCCGCGGGGCAGATGCAGCTTGACCGCCGCGAAGCCCCCGTCGACGTACCCGGCCATCGCCTCGGCCAGGGCCGCCGCCGACTCGCGCCCGGGGACGACCGGGATCGCGTCGGCGTAGGCCTCAACGCGGTCGCGCAGGCCGCCCAGGAGCTGCCAGACCGGCCGGCCGAGCTGCTTGCCCAGCAGGTCCCAGAGGGCGACGTCGAGACTGCCCACCATCCCCACCGCGCCCGACCGGGGGGAGCCGGACCGGGCGACGGCGCCGTACATCCGCTCCCAGAGTCGCTCGACGTTCGCCGGATCCTGGCCCACCAGCTCGGGGGCCAGGGTCTGCTCGACGTACGGCCCGGCCTCCGGGCCGATCCGGCTGATGCCGACCAGCCCTTCGTCGGTCACCACCCTGACCGCGGCGTGGGTGCGCCGGTACGTGCTCGCCCCGATCCTCCCCCCCGCCTCGAACGGCAACACCTCGACGGCGACGATCTTCATCGCCGGGCCCTACTTGCCGGTGAGGGCGCGCGGCTTCTGCATGACCACGTCGACCAGCTGGCGGAGCTGGGTGACCATGTCCTGACTCGCGGGCGCCTCGCCGGAGACGATCTTGCCGATGGTCTGGGTCTCGGCGTCCCACAGCTCGGTGTTGTAGAAGTTGGGCATCACCCCCCTGCTGTAGGAGCAGTCCTCGTCCTTCTCGGTGAAGTCCATCGCCCGGGCCTTCATCTCGGCCACGTCCTTGGGGAAGAAGGGCTCCTGCACCAGCTGCGGGTCGTGGTAGACGTCCGGCCGGCCGTTGAGCGTCGTCGAGCCGGTCTGCTGCAGGCCGCGGGCGAGGCTCCACTCGTGGCCGGAGAAGGCGGTCAGGAACTGGAAGGCCTGGTCGGGGTGCTTCGACGCCTTGCTGACCGACGCCGCGGCCGAGGTCACCCAGCCCCCCCGGCGGCCGGAGGGCCCCTTGGGCGAGAGGGACATCCCGTAGCGAGCGCTGGGGGTCGTCCGGATGTAGTTGGCGAGCCGGCCCGTGCCCCCCATCCAGCCGCGGATGCCCATCGCGATGCGGCCCTCCAGCAGGCGGGCGGCGTACTCCGTGCCGGGCTCGATCGTCGGATCGCCCTTGGCCGGGTCGGTCTTGAAGCTCCCCCGCGAGTAGAGCAGGCCGGGCCGGCGCTGCATCATGTCCGTGTACCAGCTGAGGGCCCGCAGGAACTCCGGCCCGTCGCCCCAGGTGAACTTCTTCAGATCGGGCGAGAGCATCTCGGCGTTGAAGGTGCGCATGTGGCTCGGCAGGCGCTCGCCGATGAGGGAGGTCGTCCCCGACTCCTCGCCGCTGCCCATCCCCCACCGCTTGACGTCGCTGCCCTGGACGAGCTTGAGCTTGTCGGCCGCCGAGACCAGATCGTCCAGCGTCCAGCTCGGGTCGGGGTACTTCACCCCCACCTCGTCGAAGACGTTCTTGTTGTAGTAGAGGGCGATCCCGAAGACCTGCCCCTGCCAGGGCAGGGAGAACTGCTTCCCGTCGACGAAGGCGGCTTCCCAGATGGCCTTGTACCAGTCCCTGGGATTGATCCGCTGCGCCTTGACGTAGCCGTCCAGGGGGACGGTGAGTCCGCTGGTCAGCCACACCTGCGGCGCCTGGGTGCCCATCCACTGGGCCAGCAGATCCTCCAGGTCGCCCGAGGCGGCGTGGGTGACCACCGTCTGGGGGACGTTGTCGGCGTACTGCCACTCCACGGCGATGTTCGGGTTCCGCGCCGTCCAGACCGGCGTCATCTTGGTGTTCGATTCGTCGATCGACGCCGACGGCACCAGAAACCGCAGCGTGACCTTCTCCTGCGTCGGCGCGCTGCTCGTGCCGCCCGTGCTCGCGGACGGGTCGCCGCAGGCCGCGGCGCCGAGCACCGTGGCCCCGCCGGCGAGCCCGCCGAGGAGCACCCGGCGCGTCGCGACACCTGTCGTCCTCATGGCCAGTGTTCTCCTGTCCGTTCGGAGTCCGTCGCCGGGTCCTGCGGACCGGCGGCGGACAGGGATCGACTCCCGTGGGGCAACACTCGAAGTGCGGGGTGCGGGCGGCTGCGTTCGGGCCCTCCTCTCTCCCCTCTCCCCTCTCTCCTGCTCCTGTTCTCCGGGCCCCGGCGGGCCCCGGCGCCTGGGCTCAGTGGGCGGTGAAGCCGCCGTCGACGACGACGGTCTGGCCGGTGACGAAGTCGGACGCCGGGCCGGCCAGGAAGAGCAGAGCGCCGATCAGGTCGTCCGGCGCCCCCACCCGGCCGATGGGAATGTTCCGCACGTAGGACGCGTGGATCGCCGGGTCCGCCAGGCGCGCCTCCACCATCGGCGTGCGGGTCGTCGTCGGCGCGATCGCGTTGACGTTGACCCGGCTGGGCGCCCACTCCAGGGCCAGGGCTCGGGTCATCTGCACGACGGCGGCTTTGGTCGTGCCGTACACGGCCAGGTCGTTCGAGGCGACGAAGGCCAGGGCGGAGGCGACGTTGATGATCTTCCCCGACCGCTGCCGGACCATCACCCGTCCGGCCGCCTGGGCGCAGAAGAAGGCCCCCTTGAGGTTGGTGCCGACCACGCGGTCCCACTCGCCCTCGTCGATCTCCAGCGCCGGCCGGCGGACGGAGGTGCCGGCGTTGTTGACCAGCACGTCCAGCCGCCCCAGCCGGTCGACCGTCTCGCCGACCGCGTCCCGCACCGCGGCCACGTCGGCGACGTCGAGCGGGCAGGCCAGGGCGGCGCGCCCGAGCGCGCGGATCTCCTGGACGAGCGTGCGCAGCTCGTCCCCGGTGCGCGCGGCGACCGCCACGTCCGCCCCGGCCGCGGCCAGAGCGAGGGAAAAGGCCCGGCCCAGGCCGCGGCCGGCGCCGGTCACCAGCGCGACCTTGCCTTCGAGCGAGAACCGCCGGCCGAGCTCCTGCAGCGCCTGACGTTCGCCCGACACGCCCGCCCCCTGCGCTCCTCCAGGCCCCCTCCGCGGATCCCGTCGGACGTCCCCACCCGTCCCGCATCCGATGCGCGTTGACGCCGCGGCGCCCGGATGCTACCGTCCGCGGGCGCGATACGCAATCCCATTGCGTACTACGCAACGGGCGCACGACCGGCGGCGTCTGCGCGTGCCGCGCCGGTGGCGCTGTACGCGACGGCGAGGGGGACGGCGGTGTTCGACGTGGTGCTGCGCGGCGGGCGCGTCGTGGACGGGACGGGGGCGCCCTGGTTCCCGGCGGACGTCGGGCTGCGGGGCGGGCGCATCGCCGCCGTCGGGCGCCTGGACGGGGCGCCGGCGGCGCTCGACGTCGACGCCACCGGGATGACCGTCGCGCCCGGCTTCGTCGACATCCACGAGCACTCGGACTTCACCCTCGTCGCCGACCCGCGGGCGGCGAGCGCCGTGCACCAGGGCGTCACCACCGTCGTCCCCGGCAACTGCGGCTTCTCGGCCGCGCCGCTGCTCGACCCCGCCGGCCAGGCGGGCGGCCTGTACGGCTTCGTCGCGGGGCTGCGGGTCGACTGGCGGACGTTCGGCGAGTACCTCGACCGGCTGCGGGCCGCGGCGCCGGCGGTCAACGTCGCCCCCCTGGTCGGCCACGGCGCCGTGCGCGGCAGCGTGCTGGGCTTCGCCGCCCGGGCGCCGTCCGGGGGCGAGGCGGAGCGCATGCGGGCCCTCGTCGGCGAGTCGCTCGACGCCGGCGCGTTCGGGCTCTCCGTCGGGCTGGAGTACGCCCCGGGGCAGAACGCCGGCGCCGCCGAGCTGCTCGGGCTGCTCGGCGAGGTGCGGGCGCGCGGGCGCCTGTTCACGGTGCACGTGCGCAGCCGGGACTTCCGCTACCTGCCCGCGGTCGAGGAGGCCCTGACCGTGGCCGAGGCGGCGGGCGTGGCGACCCAGCTCTCCCACCTGACCGCCCGCTACGGCGCCCTGCGCGACGCCGACCGCGCCGTCCGGCGCCGCGTCGAGCAGGCCCGCGACCGGGGGCTGGACGTCACCTGCGACCAGCACCCCTTCACCACCAGCAACGCCGCCGCCACGGCCGTCCTGCCCCCGTGGGCCTTCGCGGGCGGCCGGGCGGCCCTGCGCGACCGGCTGGCCGCGCCGCGCGCGCGGGCCCGGCTGAAAGCGTTCCGCGAGCCGCAGAACAAGCTGATCGTCGCCGGGCAGTGGGAGCTGATCTCCCTCGTCGCCGCGCCGCACAGCCCGCAGCTGCTGGGGCGGCCCCTGAGCGAGGTCGCCGCCGAGCGGGGCGGCGACGCCTACGACGCCGTCTTCGACGCCATGCTCGCCGAGCTGGACGCCGGCGACGACCCGACCGGCGTGCGCCTGTGGGCCGAGCGGTACGTCGACGAGGAGGTGCTGCGGGACGCCCTGACCCACCCCCTGTTCATGTTCGAATCGGACGGCCAGGTGCTCGCCGCGGACGGACCGCTCGAAGCGGTACGGAACCCCTACAGCTACGGCTGGGTGCCGCGCTTCCTCGGCACCTACGTCCGCGAGCGAGGCTGGCTGCCCCTGGAGGACGCCGTGCGCCGGCTGACCGCCTTCCCGGCGCGCAAGCTGGGCCTGCTCGACCGCGGCCTGATCCGCCCCGGCATGTGCGCCGACCTGGTCGTCTTCGACGCCGCCGTCCTGCGGCCGAACGACACCGCGCTCGCCCCCAGCCGCTACCCGAGCGGCGTGCGCGACGTCTTCGTCAACGGCGTCGCCGCCCTGCGCGGCGGGGCCCTCACCGGCGCCCGGCCCGGTCGGGTGCTGCGGCCGGCATGAGCGCGCCGGCGGAGCCGGCCGGAGGGCCTGCCGGGCGCTACGAGCTGGGCGTGGACATCGGCGGGACGTTCACCGACTTCGTCCTGCGCGACGCGCAGACCGGCCGGCTCCACCTGGGCAAGACGCCGACGACGGCGGCCGATCCGGCCAGGGGCGCCCTGGCGGGGCTCGCCGCCCTGCTGGCCGAGGCGGGCGTCCCGGCGGGCGCCGTCGCTCGCGTCGTCCACGGCACCACCCTGGTGACCAACACCCTCATCGAGCGCACGGGGGCCCGCACGGCCTACGTCACCACGGCCGGCTTCGCCGACGTCTTCGAGACGGGGCGCCAGAAGCGCTACGACATGTACGACCTCGGGCTGCGCTTCCCCGAGCCGCTCGTCCCGCGGAGTCTGCGCTTCGAGGTGGACGAGCGGACGGACGCCTCCGGGCGGGTACGCCGGGCGCTCGACCCCGCCGCCGCGGCGACCCTGTCCCGGCGGCTGCGCGATGCCGGCGCCGAGGCGGTGGCGGTGTGCTTCCTGCACGCCTACCGGGCCCCGGCCCACGAGGTGGCGCTCGGCGCGGCCCTGTCCCGGGCCGCGCCCGAGCTGCCGGTCAGCCTCTCGTGCGAGGTGGCCCCCGAGATCCGCGAGTACCCCCGGGCGTCCACGACGGCGGCCAACGCCTACGTCGGCCGCGCGGCGGGGGCCTACCTGCGCCGCTTCGAGGACGGCTTGCGCCGGATGGGTTGCCCCGCCGTGCTCCACGTGATCCTCTCCCACGGCGGGCTGGCGACGCCGGCTGCGGTCGAGCGCGTCCCCATCCAGCTGGTGGAGTCCGGGCCGGCGGGGGGGGCCCAGGTGGCCGCTTACCACGCCGGGCGGCTCCCCAGCCCGCGGGCCCTGGCCTTCGACATGGGCGGGACGACGGCCAAGGTGTGCCTCGTGGCCGACGGCGTGCCCCGGGTGACCCATCACGTCGAAGTGGCCCGCGTGCACCGGCTCAAGCGCGGCAGCGGCCTGCCCCTCACCGTCCCCTGCGTCGACCTGATCGAGATCGGGGCGGGGGGCGGCTCCATCGTCCGCGTCGACGCCCTCGGCCTGCTCCGCGTCGGTCCGGACAGCGCCGGGGCCGACCCCGGCCCGGCCTGCTACGGGCGGGGGGGCACCGCCCCGACCGTGACCGACGCCGACCTCGTCCTGGGATTCCTGGCGCCGGACCGCTTCCTGGGGGGGGCGATGCCCCTCGATCCCCGTGCCGCCCGGGACGCCCTCTGGCGCGACGTCGCCCGTCCCCTGGGGACGGACGTACAGGCCGCCGCCTGGGCGGCGCACCTGGCGGTCAACGAGGCGATGGCCGGGGCCGCCCGCGTCCACGCCGCCGAGCGGGGTCAGGACCTGGGCCGGGTCGACGTGATCGCGTTCGGCGGCGCCGGCCCGGTGCACGCCGAGCGCGTCGCCCGGGCGCTCAGAGTGCCCCGCGTCGTCGTCCCCTACGGCGCCGGCGCCGCCTCCGCCTTCGGCTTCCTCGTCGCTCCGGTGGCGTTCGACCTCGCCCACTCCGCCCCGGGGCCGGTCGACGGCGTCGACGCGGACGAGCTGGCCGCCCGCTACCGCGTTCTGTCGACGCGCGGGCGGGCCCTGGTGGCCGGCGCCGGGGTGCCCCCGGCGGCGGTGGTGGAGGAGTGGAGCGCGGACATGCGCTACGCCGGCCAGGGGTACGAGGTGGCCGTCTCGTTCCGGTGCCCTCCCTGGCGCCTCGGCCCGGCCGGCCTGCGGAGCGCCTTCGAGGCCCACTACCAGGCCCTCTACGGGCGGACCCAACCGGGCGCCGCCGTCGAGGTGGTCACCTGGCGCCTGCGCTGCCGGGGCCCCCGGCCACGCCAGCCGGCGGGCGGGCCGATTCCCTTCGCCGTGCTCGACCGGCGGGGTCTCGTCCCGGGGGACGTCCTGCCCGGCCCGGCCATCATCGAGGAGCCGGAGTCCACCAC
>DATLLM010000493.1:0-2585 GCA_035537855.1 Chloroflexota bacterium
GGGGGCGGCCCGGCGGCTATCCGGTGGGGAGCAGCCGGCGGACGTCGTTGACCGAGACGTAGGCCATCAGGGTGAGCAGGAGCATCAGCCCGATGAAGTGGATCACCCCCTCCGTCTGGGGGTTGACCCGTCGCCCGCGCAGGCCCTCGATGATGACGAAGGCCAGGCGGGCCCCGTCGAGGCCGGGGATGGGGAACATGTTGAACACCGCCAGGTTGAGGGAGAGGAAGGCGGTGAACTGCAGCAGGTAGACCCACCCGGCCCGGGCGGCCTGCCCGGTCATCTGGGCGATGCCCACCGGCCCGGCGAGGTCGGCCGGGGCCTCCCGGGAGAGCATCTGGCCCAGCCCGCCGAAGAAGACCCGGATCAGGTCGCCGGTGCGCTCGATCCCCTTGGGGATGGCCTCCCAGATGGGGTAGCGGACGGTGACCACCTCCGGCCCGAGCTGGATGCCGATCGTCGGCTGCCCCTCCGCCCCGCTGACGCGGGGGGTGACCTGCATCGTCACCGGCTCGCCGTCCCGCTCGACGACGACGCTGACCGGCTGGTCGCCGGCGGCGCGGATGGCGTTGCGCACGTCGTCCGTGTTCTGGATGGGCTGGCCGTTCAGGCTGACGAAGACGTCCTCGGCCCGCAAGCCGGCCGCTTCGGCCGGGGAGCCGGCCTGGATGCCGTAGACCTCGACCGTGTTGCAGTCCGCGCAGGGCACCGGCTCGCCGATCATCAGCCCGATGCTGAACAGCACGGGGATCAGCAGCAGGTTCATCGCGCTGCCGGCGGCGAGCACGGCGGCGCGGACGCGCTTGGACTTCGAGGCGAAGGACCCGGCCTCGCCGGGGTTCCCGTTCTCCCCCAGCATGCGCACGAAGCCGCCGAGGGGCAGCAGGTTGATCGAGTAGGTGGTCTCGCCGACGGTGACGCCGATCAGCCGTGGCGGATAGCCGAAGCCGAACTCCTGCACCTTGATCCCGGCGCGCTTGGCGACCACGAAGTGGCCGAGCTCGTGGGCCAGGACGAGGACGCTGAGCACGGCCAGGAAGGTCAGGACGGTTTGTGCTGCAGGCATGGTCTCACTACAGCATACGCGCACAGGCCAGGGAGGCGGTTTCCCGGGCGGCGGCGTCCACCGCCAGCAGCTGCTCCAGACTCTCCACCGCCGTCGCCGGGTGCCGCTCCAGGGTGTGCTCGACCACCCGGGCGATGTCCGCGAAGCGAATCCGCCCGGCCAGGAAGCGCTCGACCGCGATCTCGTCCGCCGCGCAGAGCGCCGCCGGGGCGGTGCCCCCGATCCGCCCGGCCTCGATGGCCAGGGGCAGGCAGGGGAAGCGCAGCGGATCGGGCGGCTCGAAGTGCAGCCGCCCCATGGCCCCCAGATCGAAGGGGCGCCGCTCCGGGTCGGGCCGGGGCAGGCGCTCGCCGCCGCCGAGGGCGAGCTGGATGGGCAGCTTCATGTCCGGCCAGCCGAGCTGGGCTTTGAGCGAGCCGTCGACGAACTCCACCAGGGAGTGCACGATGCTCTCGGGGTGCACGACCACCTCGATGCGCTCGTAGGGCACGTCGAACAGCCAGTGGGTCTCTATCGCCTCCAGCCCCTTGTTCATCAGGGTGGCGCAGTCCACGGTGATCTTGGGGCCCATGCGCCAGGTGGGGTGGGCCAGGGCCTGGGCGACGTCCACGTCTCGCATCTGGGCCGCCGTCCGGGTGCGGAACGGGCCGCCCGAGGCGGTGAGCACCATCCGCCGCACGGCCGCCCCCTGCTCCCCGGCGAGGCACTGCCAGAGGGCGCTGTGCTCGCTGTCCACCGGGAAGAGGCGGGCCCCCGTGCGGCGCACGGTGCGCGTCACCAGCTCGCCGGCGATGACCAGGCTCTCCTTGTTGGCCAGGGCGATGTCCTTGCCCGCCCCGGCCGCGGCGAGGGTCGCCGGCATCGCCACCTGGCCGGAGGTGGCCACGAGCACGACGTCCGCCTCGGGCAGGGTGGCCAGGGTGGCCAGCTCCGCCTCGCCCCGCAGCAGGTCCCAGGGGCCGGCGCGCAGCCGGCGCAGGGCGGCGCCGTCCGCGCCGTCCGCGTCCGGCTCGCCGGTGAGGCAGACCACCCGGGGGCGGACGCGCTCCGCCTGCTCCGCCAGCAGCGCGGCGCTGCGTCCGGCGGCGAGCGCGACCACCTCGAAGCGCTCCGCCTGCTCGCCGACCACCTCGAGCGCCTGCCGGCCGATGGAGCCGGTCGCGCCCAGGATGGCCACCCGCGTTCGTGTCATCGCTCGCCGCCCTCGCCTAACCGGGTCAGAGCATACGGTCTGGCGGCGGGCCGTCCCATACCAGCGGAAGATAAGCGCGGGACGGCGGACACCCCCGCCGGCGGCTAGAACCCCAGCCCCAGGACGGCGGCGGCGTAGTAGTAGACCAGCAGGACGACGAACAGCAGCGAGTCCATCCGGTCGAGCATCCCGCCGTGGCCGGGGATCAGGTGGCTGGCGTCCTTCGCCCCGGCGTCCCGCTTGATCATGCTCTCCGCCAGATCGCCCAGCTGGGCGACGGCGCAGACGGCCAGGGCCAGGAGGGGGACGTGCCACAGGGGGATGGGC
>DATLLM010000494.1:0-2681 GCA_035537855.1 Chloroflexota bacterium
CGGAGAGGGGCGGTCGCGACGCATCGACCCGCGGATGGACTACATCGGGTTCAGGCGGGGTCTGTTCGGGGCGATGCAGGCGTACGACCAGCACGTGGACGACGCCGGCCGGGCGTACGTGCTCGCCTGCGGCGTCTTCGCCCTCGCCGGCCTGGCCGGCGCCGCGGTCGTCGCCGGCTACGACGCGAGCAGCGCGCGGAAGGCGTCGGCCGCGGCCGAGACGGTGTAGTCGACGTCTGCCTCCGCGTGGGCGAGGGAGACGAACGCCGCCTCGAACTGAGAGGGGGCGAGGTAGACGCCACGCTCCAGCATGGCGTGGAAGAAGCGCCCGTAGCGGGCGCGGTCGGCGGTCAGCGCCGACTCGAAGTCGGTCACCGGGCCGGCGCAGAAGAAGCCGGTCAGCATCGAGCCTACCCGGTTGCTGCAGTACGGCAGGCCCTCCGGGACGGACACGCCGGCGTCGCGCGCGGCCCCGGCGAGGCCGGACTCCAGCCGGGCGGAGAGGGCCTCCAGGCGCTCGTAGGTCCCCGGCCGGCGGACGATCTCCAGGGTGGCCAGGCCGGCGGCCATGGCCAGGGGGTTCCCGGAGAGGGTGCCCGCCTGGTAGACGGGGCCGAGCGGGGCGATCCGCTCCATCACCTCGCGGCGCCCGCCGTAGGCGCCGACCGGGAGGCCGCCGCCGACGATCTTCCCCAGGGTGGTCAGGTCCGGCCGGACGCCGTAGCGCTGCTGCGCGCCGCCCCAGGCGACGCGGAAGCCGGTCATCACCTCGTCGATGATCAGCAGGGCGCCGTCGCGGCTGCACAGGTCGCGCAGCCCCTCCAGGAACCCGGGAGCCGGCGGGACGACGCCCATGTTTCCGGCCACCGGCTCGACGATGACGCAGGCGACCTCGCCGGGATGGCTGTCGAACGCGGCGGCGACGGCGGGGAGGTCGTTGTAGGGCAGGGAGAGGGTGCGGGCGGCGGCGGCGGCGGGGACGCCGGGCGAGTCCGGCGCGCCGAGCGTGAGCGGGCCGGAGCCGGCTTTGACCAGCAGGCCGTCGGCGTGCCCGTGGTAGCCGCCGTCGAACTTGATCACCAGCTCCCGCCCGGTGAAGCCCCGGGCGGCGCGGATGGCGCTCATCGTCGCCTCCGTGCCCGAGTTGACGAAGCGCACCAGATCGATCGAGGGGAACGCCGACTTCACCTCGGCGGCGAGCCGCACCTCGGCCTCGGTCGGGGCGCCATAGCTGGTGCCCCGCTCGGCCGCGCGGCGCACCGCCTCGACCACCTCAGGGTGGGCGTGCCCGGCGATCAGCGGGCCCCACGAGCCGACGTAGTCGACGTACTCGTTGCCGTCGACGTCCCAGATGCGGCACCCGGCGGCGCGGTCGAAGAAGAGGGGCGTCCCGCCGACGCCCTTGAAGGCCCGGACGGGACTGTTGACGCCCCCGGGCAGGTGCCGCTGGGCCTCCTCGAAGAGGGCGGCCGAGCGGGCCGTACCGTGCGCGGCGCGGGCGGCGGGCGCCCCGCTCAGCGGAGCCACGTGGCGGCCTCCAGGGCGTGGTAGGTGATGACCATATCCGCCCCGGCCCGGACGATGCCGGTGAGCAGCTCCAGGGTCACCCGGCGCTCGTCCAGCCAGCCGTTGGCGGCCGCCGCTTTGACCATGGCGTACTCGCCGCTGACGTTGTAGGCGGCCAGCGGGGCGTCGAAGCGGTCGCGCGCGGCCCGGATGACGTCCAGGTAGGCCAGCGCCGGCTTAACCATGACCGCGTCCGCGCCCTCTTCCAGGTCGAGAGCGATCTCGTGCATCGCCTCGCGCACGTTCGGCGGGTCCATCTGGTACGTGCGGCGGTCGCCGAACTGGGGGGCCGAGTCGGCGGCGTCGCGGAACGGGCCGTAGAACGCGCTGGCGTACTTGGCCGAGTAGGCCAGGATGGGGACGTGCTCGAAGCCCTCCTCGTCCAGGGCGCGACGGATGACGCCGACCCGCCCGTCCATCATGTCGGACGGGGCGACGACGTCGATCCCGGCGCGGGCTTGCGACAGGGCGGTGCGAGCGATCAGGTCGAGCGAGGCGTCGTTGCGCACGTCCGGGTCGTCCCCCCCGACGACGCCGCAGTGGCCGTGGGAGGTGTACTCGCAGACGCAGGTGTCGGCGATGAGGAGCAGGTCCGGGAAGGTGCGCTTGAGCACCCGCGTCGCTTCCTGCACGATCCCGTCTTCGGCGTACGCGCCCGTGCCGGCCTCGTCCTTGGTCTCCGGCAGGCCGAAGAGCAGCACGGCGGGCACCCCCAGGTCGACGGCTGCGCCGGCGGCGTCGACGACGGCGCTCAGCGACCAGCGGTTGACGCCGGGCATGGACACGACTTCCTGCGGGCGGTCGATGCCGGCGGCGACGAACAAAGGGTAGATCAGCTGATCGACGCTGAGCCGGGTCTCCCTGGTCAGGCGGCGCAGGGCGTCGGTGCGGCGGAGCCGGCGCGGCCGGGACAGCGGAAAGGTCATCGTCGTCTCCTGGAGGAATCCCGGACTTCAGGCCGGGGCGGGATCAAGGCAAGCTGCGCATTCTGTTGAGTGGTGACCTGGTAGAATTTGGGTAGATGCAGCGCACCGTGGCCCTCACCCTGCGGGTGGCCCCGGAGGACGCCGCGAAGCTGGAGCGCACGGCCGTGGCGTTCGGGGCGGCCTGCGACT
>DATLLM010000495.1:0-6489 GCA_035537855.1 Chloroflexota bacterium
CCCTTCAGGGGAGGAGAAGCGAGAGCATGCCAGAGCAGATGTGGCGGGTGGCCAAGCACGAGGGGGTCGGCAACGTCGTCCTGGAGCACGTCCCGGTCCCCCAGCCGGGGCTGCGCCGCGGGGGGTATCCTGCTCGGGTTCCGAACACGTTCGGAACAGGTTGACGAGATGCCGGAGACACGCCTCGACCGCTCCCGGGAGCGCTACCGCCGGCTGGTCGAGGAGCTGCGGGCGGCGATCGTCTCCGGCCGGCTCACGCCCGGCGCGGCCCTGGATTCGGAGCACGCCCTGGCGGCCCGCTACGGGCTGGGGCGCAACACCGTCCGCCGGGGGCTCGCCGCGCTCGCGGACGAGGGGCTGGTGGCGGCCGAGGCGGGACGGGGGCGCTTCGTCACCGCCCCGAGCGACCCGGCCAGCCGCGCCCAGACCCTGCAGCTGGCGGTCTACTACCCCTCAGCCCAGACGGCCCGGCTGGGCCTGATCGTGCGGGCCTTCGAGGAGGCCAACCCCCTGATCCGCGTGCGGCCCCTGCGCCTGCACCCCCTGGGCTACCCGGAGGCGGTGCGCGGGCTGATCGAGTCCGGCGCCGGTCCGGATCTGCTGGTGCTGATGAACGGGACGCTGCCCGAGCTGCAGCCCCGGGCCAACTTCCTCGACCTGGGCGATTTCCTCGCCGCCCGCCCCGGGCTGGCCGCCGACCTCTACCCGCTGCCCCTGCGCCTCTTCCGGCACGGGGGGCGGCCGTACGCCCTGCCCTTCGTCTTTTCCCCCATCGTCCTGGCCTACGACCGGGCGGCGCTGGCGGCGGGCGGCGTGCCCGAGCCGGACTCCGGCTGGACGCGGGACGACCTGCTCGACGCCGCGCGGCGCCTGACGCGGCGGGGGGCAGGGGCGGCCGGGACGGAGCGGGTGGAGCGCTACGGGTTCCACCTGCAGCTGGGCCCCAACCGCTGGCCGGCCCTGGTCTACGCCGGCGGCGCCGCCCTGGCGACGGCGGACGGGACGCGGGGGCAGCTGAGCACCCCGGCGGGGGTCGCCGCGCTGCAGTTCCTGGTCGACCTGACCCACCGCCACGGGGTCACCGGGGCCTTCACCGGGGACCTGGACGGGGAGGCCCTGTTCGTGCTGCGCCGGGCGGCGATGGTGGTCACCTCGTACTACGGCGCCGACCTGCACCAGTTCGGCAGCGCCGGGATCGACTGGGACGTGGCGCTCGTCCCCGGGGCGGGCGGCGCCCCCCGGCGGCACCTGTTCCAGTCGACCGCCGTCGCCGTCAGCGCCCGCAGCCGGCACCGGGAGAGCGCCCTGCGCTTCCTGGAGTTCGTCGCCTCGCCGCGGATTCAGCGGCTGATTCACCTGACCGGCTGCTCGCTGCCGGTGCGGGCGTCCGTGGCCGCGGCGCGCCACCAGCGCGACCCGCGCCTGCACCCCGGCCGGCTGGACGTCTTCCGGGAGGCGATGGCGGAGGACGGGGATGCGCCGCCGTTCTACACCTCGGCGGCGGCGCTGGCCGCCCACCGCGAGCTGCTGCTCGCGTTCGGCGGCATGGAGGACGTGGCCACGGCCGCCCGGCGGGCCGACCGCAGCGTCGAGGCGGTGACCCGCCGGCTGGCCGGGCGCGCCGGCGCGCCGGCGGCCGTCCCCCTGGGCAGCCAGGATGCCTGACCCGGACGGCGGAGAGCGGAGAGCGATGAAGGGGAGGAGTTGAGCGTGGCGACCAAGACACCGGAGACGACACCGGATTCGGCGGCCGGCCCGGCGCAGCGGGCGACCTACGGCGCGGCGGCGCAGGCGGGGATGACGGGCAAGCTGCCCATGCCGTTCCCGCGCACCATCGGCCCCAACGCCATGACCTACCTCCAGGAGGTGGTCGACGGCGGGCTGCGCGGCGACCTGGCGGCGCGCTTCGAGCAGCGCTTCGCCGCGGCGATGGGGGTCAAGCACTGCGTCGCCACGCCGGGCTGCACGCCGGCGCTACAGCTGCTGGCGATGGCCCTCTCCCTCCAGCCGGGGGACGAGGTGATCGTCAGCCCGATCTCCGACTACGGCACGATCATGGGCCTGATCAAGGAGCAGCTCATCCCGGTCTTCGCCGACGTCGTCCCCGGGACGGTGAACATCAGCGCGGACACGGTGGCGCCCCACATCACCGACCGCACCCGGGCCATCCTGGCGGTGCACAAGACGGGGATTCTGTGCGACATGGACCCGCTCGTGGCGCTGGCCCGGGCCAACGACCTGGTGGTGATCGAGGACGTCTGCCAGGCCGTCTTCGGGCGCTACAAGGGACGCCTGGCGGGCACCCTGGGCGACGCCGCCGGGTTCTCGTTCGACTCGGAGAAGACCCTCGGCTCGGACATGGGCGGCTGCCTGGTGACGAACGACGACGCCCTGGCCGAGCGGGCCCGCTTCCTGGGCCACAGCCGGGGGGCGGAGATGCGCCCCGGCTTCGGGCGCCTGCACGTCGCCGCCGGCACGGCCCTGCGGATGCCCCAGAGCACGGCGGCGATCACCCTCGCCCAGCTGGAGATCATCCACGAGCAGGTGGCCCAGCGCGACCGGATGGCCCGCCTGCTGTACGCCCTGCTGGGCGAGATCCCCGGCGTCCGCCCCCTCGAGGTGCCGGACTACGTCGACGTCCTCTCCCCGTGGATGGTGGGCTTCAGCGTCGAGCCGGGGGCCTTCCGCTGCTCGGCCGACGAGTTCGGGGCGCAGTGCGCCGCCGCGGGCATCCCCGGGGCGAGCACCGCCCGCTACTACCTGCTGCCCGAGGCCTGCACCTTCCTCGCGGAGCGGGCGGCCGCCCGGGCCTACCCCTACAGCACGCCCCCGGCGTCGCGCAGCTACACCTACGGCGGGGACACCTGCCCCGAGGCGCAGTCGTTCCTGGACGGCTTCATCCGCTGGAGCACCTTCTGCGAGAAGTACCAGCCGGAGCACTGCCGGCTCGCCGCCGACATCGTGCGCCAGGTCGCGGACGCCCAGCGGGCCTGAACGGAGCGAGCGCGGCGCGGGGGCGCCGCAGGAGGGAGCGGAGATGGCCACCCAGACGGACGCCGGGAGCACCACCACCACCACCACCATTAGCACGGAGCACGGAGCCGGGAGCCGGGTCGCGCCGGCGCCCGCGCTGCGGCTGCGCGGGCGGCACTGGGAGACCCCCAGCCTGGACGGGGCGGGGTGGGCGGAGACGCCCTACGACCTGCGCCCGGAGGAGACCGCTTTCGTCGCCCTGCACCTGTGGAACGTCGGCGACGCCGGCGGGCCGCCGGTGCCGGACGGCTTCTTCGTCGACATGGGGACGCGGGCGGCCCAGGAAGAGTCGGTGGCCATCGCCGGGCGCTACATCGCCCCGGCGATCGCGGCCTCGCGCGCCGCCGGGTTGCCCATCTTTCACGTGGAGCCGGCGGACATCGCCCTCAAGTACGACTCGGCCCGGCACATGCTCGAGCCGGAAGCGGCGCCGCCGGCGCGCCCCGCCGCGCCCCGCCCGCCCGAGGCGAATCCGGGCTGGAACCGGGAGCGCAACGAACGCAGCCACGGCGCGGGCTACTCGGAGTGGGCCGGCTGGGGGCAGATGCGGATCATGGCCTCCTGCGACGCCGAGCCGGGGGACCAGGTGATCGTCACCGGGGCGCAGTTCGACCGCATCCTGCGCTCCCGGGGGATCAAGAACCTGGTCTACACCGGGTTCGCGACCAACATGTGCATCCTCGACTCGGCGGCGGCGACCCGGGAGATGCTCGGCTTCGGCTACCGCATCTTCCTGATCCGCGAGGCCACCCTGGCGGTGGAGTACCCGGACACGTTCGACAGCCGGATGATGACCCGCTCCGCCCTGAAGTACTTCGAGCTGAAGATCGGGGACACGATCGGCTTCGACGAGTACGTCGCCGCCTGCCGGAGCGTCGCCGCCGGCGCGGCCGGCGGATGACCTTGCCGGGGCGGGGCGCCTGGCTCCCCGCCGAGCGGCGCGAATCGCGCGACCCGCGCACCGGCGCCACCGTCTGGCAGCTGACAGCCGCCGGGGAGCCGAGTCACGCCCCCTACTTCCTCAACCCGGCCTGGGCCGGCCCGGGGCGCGACCACCTGATCGTCACCTCCTACCGCGCCGGCGGCCCCGACCTCTACGCCGTGCGCCTGCCGGACGGGGCCATCCGGCGCCTGACCGACACGGGCGACGTGCGCCCCTGGTCGGCCTGCGTCTCGCCGGACGGACGCCGGGTCTACTACGGCGCCGCCGGCGCCCTGCGCCGGGTGACCCTCGAATCGGCGGCGACGGAGGTCGTCGCCACCGTCCCCGGCGGCTCCCTCGACGCCTGCAGCATCAGCCCGGACGGGAGGGAGGTCGTCACCTCCGCATTCAGCGGCGAGGACGCGGGCAGCGGGCGGCGCAGCGCCCTCCTCGCCATCGACACCGCCGGCGGCGCCGTCCGGGTGGTGCACGAGCTGACGCAGTCCATCGGGCACGCCCAGTTCAGCCCGGACGGGGGCCAGATCCTGTTCGCCGGCGAGCTGCCCCGCCTCTGGATCGTCGACCGGGACGGGGGGCACGCCCGCCCCCTGCGGGGCCAGACCCGCCGGGAGTGGCTCACCCACGAGGCCTGGCTGAGCGCGGACGAGATCATCTTCACCGACTGGCCCAGGGCCCTGAAGGCGATCCGCCGCGACGGCAGCGGCGAGCGCACCGTCGCCGCCTTCAACTGCTGGCACCCGGCGCCCGCACCCGGCGGGCGCCTGGTGGTGTGCGATACCACCCTGCCGGACGTCGGGCTGCAGCTCGTCGATCCCGCGACGGGAGAACGGCGCACCCTCTGCCACCCGGAAGCGTCGAGTCGGGGGACGCAGTGGGCGGAGGCGGAGCCCGTCTGGGACGGGCCGGTCCCGGAGTCGGCCTACGGCCCGCAGTGGACGCACCCGCATCCGTCCTTCACGCCGGACGGCCAGGGGGTGGTCTTCACCTCCGACCGCAGCGGGACGCCCCAGGTCTACCTCGCCTTCCTCGCCGGCGTCGCGTAGAGCGCCGCCCCCGGTAGTCGATCCGGGCGGCGATACGGACGTCTTCGCTCATGACCGCTCTCTCGGCCTCGCTGCGGGCCGCGCGCTCCGGGCCGCTCCCGCCGTTCGGGGGCTCAACGGCGGGTCGCCAGCAGGGCGTCCATCGTGCCCCCCAGGATGCGCGCTTTGGCGGCGTCCGGGATCGGCGCGAGCAGCACGCGGCCGATCTGGAAGCTGGCGCAGACGACGGGCATGTCCGAGCCGTAGGCCAGCTTCTCCGCGCCGACCAGCCGGACGACCTCGGGGAAGGCGCCGAAGCCGCCGACGGAGCTGGCGGTGTCGAGGTAGACGTTGGGCTCGTCGGCGGCGACCCGGAAGTAGCCGCCGGGGTGGACGCGGCCGCCCCCGCCGCCGGTGTGGGCGACGACGATGTGGGCCGTCGGGTAGGTGCGGGCGATGCGGCGCAGGGTCTCCGGGGCGCCGACGCCGTGGCTGATCAGGGGGAGGCGGTGCTCGGCGGCGAACTCCAGGGCGGGGACGTAGCCGGGGCCGTCGAAAGGGTGCTCGGACAGGCCGGTGTGCAGCTTGATCCCCCGGGCGCCGGCGTCGAAGCAGCGCTGGAGCTCGTCGGTCGAGTCGTGCGGCGCCCGGTAGGGGTCGACCAGGCAGTAGGCCAGCAGGCGGTCGGGGAAGGCGCGGGCGGCGGCCAGGCTGAGGTCGTTGCCGCCGCGGGCGTCGAGGCGGGTGGCCAGAGAGGAGAAGACGCAGGCCCGGTCGATGCCGATGCGGTCCATCGTCCCCACCAGCCCGGCGGCGTCGTTCAGGGGCTGGTAGGAGAGGGGGTGCGCCCCCAGGTGGCAGTGGCCGTCCACCACCGGGACGCCGGCGAGGGGGCGGCCGCCGAGGGCGAGGTCGGCCAGCGGGGCCTGGGGGCTCACGGGCGGCAGCCTTCGAGCAGGGCGAGCAGCGTTCCGCCCCCGACGGCGGCGCGGTCGGCCGGCGAGAGCCCGGCGTAGGTCAGGCCGGTGACCGGGAGCCCGGCGTCCCACAGGGGCAGCCCGGTGCCGAAGACCAGGCGCCCGGCGCCCCAGCGCCGGGCGACGGTGGCCAGGCCGTCGTGCACCTGAAAGTAGGAGGTCTCCACGATCAGGTTGGGGCAGCGGTCGAGCAGCGGGTAGAGGGTGCGCAGGGTGGCCTGCGCTTCGCGCAGCAGCACGAGCGGCAGGGTGGGGTGCTCGCGGCAGGCCCACTCGATGAAGCGCCAGGGGCGGGGCTCGCTCCAGTGGGCGTTGTCCATGTCCAGCAGCAGGGGGACGCGGCGCTCGGCCAGGGCGGCGAGCAGGGGCGCCACCTCCCAGGGCTCGAGGGAGAGGGCGTGGGCGGTGGGGCAGAGGCGGGCGGCGCGGGCGCCGGCGGCGAGGAGGGCGGCGACCTGCTCCGTTTCGGGCGGCACCTCGCCGGTCGCCGCGGGGAGGACGACCCAGCAGGGGG
>DATLLM010000496.1:0-9147 GCA_035537855.1 Chloroflexota bacterium
CGCCGCGGACTGCGCGACGCGCGGGCCCTGCTGCGCGCCGGCCGGGCCCTGATCGTGTTCCCAGAGGGGTACCCCCGGATCGATCCGGCTCGCCCGGGCCGGCCGGCCCCGGGCGACGCGCTGCTGCCCTTCGCGCCGGGTGCGGTCCGCCTGGCGGCGCTGGCCGGCGGCGGCGGGGCGGAGGTGCCTCTGGTACCCGCCGGTCTGGCCTACCGCCTGCTGGAGGGGCCGCCGGCGGGGGGCGCCACCTGGCTCCGCGGGCGCTGGGAGGTGACCCTGCGCTTCGGGCCGGCGCTGGCGCCCGGGGACGGGGGGCGCGCCGCCACCGGCGAGGCGGTGGCGCGCCTCGCGGCGGCGGTCGGCGACCTGTCCCGCCCGGCGCCGGGCGGCGACTACGCCCGGTCCCTGATCACCAGGTAGACTCTCTGCTCGTATGCAATCCAACACGGCACAGGTCCTGGACGCGGCGACGGCCGCGTACGGGGCGGACGCGGATCATCTCGCCCGTGAGCTCCTCGTCGGTCTGCTCCTGCAGGACGCTGCTCCCCTCGCCGACGTCCACCGCGCCGTCGAGCGTGGTCTGGCCCGCTACGCCGCCCGGCGCCGGCGCCTCCAGGAAGGGCTCCCCAGTGGGGAGGACAGCGACCGCTCGGCGCTGGCGACGTGACCCGCAGATGACCCCCACCCGGCGCGGCCCCTGGCAGGTCACCGGCACCCGGGAGGTGTACCGCAACCCGTGGATGCGCGTCCGGGAGGACGCCGTGCTGCGGCCCAACGGGTCGCCCGGGATCTACGGCGTCGTCGAGTTCGTCCCCGCCGTCGGGGTCGTGGCCCTGACCGCGGACGAGCGCGTATACCTGGTGGGGCAGTACCGCTACACGGTCGAAGAGTACTCCTGGGAGATCATCACCGGCTACAGCACCCCGGGGGAGGACCTCCGTCTCGGCGCCGCCCGCGAGCTGCGCGAGGAGGCCGGGCTGACCGCCGCCCGGTGGTCGCCACTCGGGCGCTGCCACATCTCCAACAGCGTCACCGATCAGATCGGGTATCTCTTTCTGGCGCAGGACCTGCAGGAAGGGGCACCCGCCCCGGACGAGACGGAGGAGCTGGCCCTGACCACCGTGCCGCTCGACGAGGCCTTGCGCCGGGCCCAGGCGAGCGAGATCGTGCAGGCCTTCAGTCTGGTGGGGCTGTACCGGGCCTGGCACCACCTGCGGAGGCCCGCCGGAAGGGGTACTCCCGGGGAGCCACAGGGAGGCGGAGCGCCCACCGGTGGCCCGGCGAGTATCATCTGAAGTGAGGCAATGGGAGATTCCAGAGCACCGCAACACGATGCCGGCGATCCCCTGGAGCGAGGGGGAAGCGGCGGGCCGGAAGGCGGGGAGACGCCCACTCCGGGCGGGACGGAGCACGACCCCGTCCCGGGATCCCCGACCCCGGCCGAGCAGCCAGCGGCTCAGGAGTCCCCGGCGCCGGCGCCCCGGCCGCGGGTGAGCCGGCCCCGCGCCTCGCGCGCCGCCGAGGGGCGCGACGCGCGCAACGGGCAGGAGAAGGAGAGCGGCCGGCGGGGCACGCGCCTCTCGCCGCACCTCACCCTGCAGACCGTGCCCAGCCTGCGCAACCCGGTGCTGGTGATGTCTTTCGAGGGCTGGAACGACGCCGGCGAGGCGGCGAGCACGGCGGCCCAGGTGGTCAAGTCCCAGCTGGACGGCGACCGCTTCGCCACCATCGACGCCGAGGAGTTCTTCGTCTTCACCGAGCGCCGGCCGACGGTGCGGATCACCCGCCGCGGGCGGCGCCGGGTGGAGTGGCCCTCGAACGAGTTCTTCGCCTGCATCGATCCCAGCGACGGGCCGGACGCGCGCGATCTGGTCGTCTTCCTGGGCACGGAGCCCGACCTGCGCTGGCGTCAGTTCGGGGACATGGTGATGGACGTCGCCCGGCGCACCGGCATCCAGCTCGTCGTCGGGCTGGGGGCCTACTTCGAGGACATCCCCCACACCGTGCCCCCGCGGGTCAGCAGCTCGGCGGTCAACGCCGACCTGCACCCCCTGCTGCGGGAGGTGGACTTCCACGCCAACCGCTACGAGGGACCGACCGGGATCATCACCGTCCTGACCAACCGCTTCGCCGACGCCGGCTACCCGGTGGCCACGTTCTGGGGCCGCGCGCCGCACTACATCACCGCCAACCCGAATCCGGTCGTCGCCGCCCGCATCCTGCGGGACGTGGCCAAGCTGCTGCAGCTGCCCATCGACCTCGATCTGCTGGACGAAGCCGCGACGCGCTTCTCCGAGCAGGTGCAGGACGCCGTCTCGAAGGACCCCGAGGCCACGGCGTACGTCCGCGAGCTGGAGCGCCAGTATCGTGACGAGGGCGAGGACGAGGACGACCGCGAGGACGGCGGCGGCGGGGGCAACGAGCTGCCGAGCGGGGCCGCCGTCGTCGAGGCGCTCGAAGCGTTCCTGCGCCGCCGGCAGCGCCGTCCCGGGTCAGGCCCGTCGATTCCCTGAAGTCCTACGTCCCGAGGCCGGAGTCGCGGGTCGTGGGCCCGGGGCGTTGGCGTTTCGCGCCGGCCCGGCGTACCCTTGGGGCAGCCGGCCGGGGACGGGCGACGGCGTAACGCGGTCAGCGTCCCCGGCCGGACTTCGAACCACCCGGCTCCTCGGTTCGCGGCCGTGCTCCGACGGAGCATCGACCGGGGACGCGGGACCCGGGACCTGGGACTGCTCTCATGGGACGGATCAGACCGACCCTGCACGGGTCGCAGCTGCGTAACGCCAACCTGAGCCTGGAAGAGAAAGCGGCCCTGGCCGCGCGCTACGGCTACCCGGGGCTGGACTTCTCCCTGGCCGAGGCCGAGGCCTACGGAGACGCCACCGCCGTGGCCGCGCTCTTCGAGCGCCACGGGGTCGTCCCCTCCACCGTCGGCGGCGTCTTCGGCGGCAACCTGCTGTCCACGGACGAGGAGTTCGCCGCCGCGCTGCGGAGCGTCCCCGAGCGCGCCGGACGCGCCGCGGCGCTCGGCGCCGGCCGCACCGGGACGGTGCTGTGGAACCGGGCGACGCAGCCGAAGGAGACCCTCTGGCCCCTGGTGGTGGCGCGGCTGCGCGAGCTGGACCGGGCCCTCGACGGCAGCGGCGTGCGCCTCGGCGTCGAGTTCCTCGGGGTGCGCACGCTGCACCCGGACCGGCCCTACGCGTTCGTGCAGACGATGGCCGACGCCAACCGTCTGCTGGACGAGGCCGGGGCGCGCCAGATCGGGCTGACCCTGGATTCGTACCACTGGTACGCCGGCGAGGACAGCCTGGAGACGATCCGCCAGACGCCCGGCGAGCGGATCGTGCTGCTGCACGTCAACGACGCCAAGCCCGGCCCGCAGGCGGCGCTGATCGACTCCGACCGCCTGGTGCCCGGCGAGGGCGTGATCCCCCTGACGGACTGGCTCAAGGCGATCGATGCCACCGGCTTCGACGGTTTCATCGCCCTCGAAGTGCTCGGCCCCCGCCTCGCCGGGGCGAGCGCGGACGAGAGCGCCAGGGTGGGGATCGAGGCCATCGGGGCGCTCGCCGCGCAGGCCGGAGTCGGTCTCACCTAGACCGCGGCCCGGACGACCGCCGTCCTGCGCGGCGCCGCTGCGCCGGCGCCGCTGCGCCCGCAGCGGCGGATCGACGGGACGGAGGCCCTCCGGGGGAGGGCTCAGGCGCTCAGGCCGGGGGCAGGCCGAACAGGCGGCGGGGCGTCCGCCCCAGCACGGCGGCCAGGTCGCGCGCGGCGATTCCCGTGGCGCGCCACTTGGCCAGCTCGACGGCCAGGTTGGCCGGGTGATCTGAGCCCATCACCATACGGTCGCTGCCGATGGCCGCGACCATCTTCCGCGCCTGGTAGTACTGGCACCAGGAAGGCTCGAGGTAGACGTTGGGGCACTCCTGAGCGACCACCAGGGCCTCGTCGGCGTAGGCGACGAAGCCGGCGTGGGCGAGGACGATGGGCAGGTCGGGGAACTGCCGCGCCCGGGGGATGAGCAGGGCCGGCAGGGCCGCCGGAGCGCCCAGCCCGGTGTGCACGATCAGGGGAACCCCCAGCTCGGCGGCGGCGCGGAAGCACTTCTCCGCCCGGGGCTGTCCCGGCGCCGTGTTGTACGAGCTGGGGTGCAGCTTGATCGCCTTGAAGCCCAGCTCGCGCACGCAGCGCCGCGCTTCGGCGTTGTAGTCGCGCTCGTCCCACAGGGGCGAGATGCTGGCCATGCCGTAGATTCGCCCCGGATTCGCGGCGACGAAGCGGGCGACCCGGTCGTGCGCGGCGCGCTCGTCCCGCTGCAGCGACTGGGGCATCACCAGCGTGGCGGCGACCCCCTGCCCCTCCATCGCGGCCAGCACGTCGCCTTCGCCGGTGTCGTCGGCGCTGCCGGAGGGGGACGGGCCGAGGTGCCCGTGGGTGTCGACGATGTCCATCACGCGCTCCGATCCCGGGGCCGGATTATGCCCGACGCCGGGGCGCGGCCGGGGCGCGGCCGGGGCGTAACCGGTGGTACGGGCCTTGCCCCTGGTAGGGGTGTACGCCGACTACGCGACGCAAAGGAGCTCGCTCCGATGACGACCCCGACGACGGCCGCCGCACCCAAGGGGACGACGGCGACGAGGCCCCGGGACGACCACGCGGGCTACCAGGCCGAGCTGAAGAAGCTCTCCGAGCTGATCAAGGACATCCGCTTCGCCATGCTGACCACCACGGCGCCGGACGGCAGTCTGCGCAGCCGGCCGATGGCCACCCAGCAGGTGGAGTTCGACGGCGATCTGTGGTTCTTCGCCGGGCGGGACAGCGAGAAGGCGACGGACATCGTCCGCTCGCCGGCCGTGAACGTGGCCTTCGCCGACGGGCGTGACAACCGTTACGTCTCCCTCGCCGGGAACGCCCGGCTGGTGGAGGACGCGGCCCGGGCGAAGGCGCTGTGGAGCCCCCTCTACCAGGCCTGGTTCCCGGACGGCCTGGACGACCCCAACCTGGCCCTGCTGAAGGTGGAGGTCACCGGCGCCGAGTACTGGGACGCCCCGTCGAACAAGATGGTCCTGCTGCTGGGGATGGCCAAAGCCGTCGCCACCGGGAAGGAGTACGAGGGCGGCGAGAACCGGGAGGTCGACCTGCGCCGCGAGCCGGCCGGGGGCAGCGAGCGGGCGACGCGCTAACGCGTGAAGATGGTGCCGCGCACGAAGGCGGCGTCGTCGCTGGCCAGGAAGGCCAGCACCCGGGCGACGCCGTCCGGGTCTCCCAGGCCGGCGTTGGCCAGGGCCTCCGGGATGGCCCGCCCGGCGGCCCGGGCGGCGTCGGCCACGTTCTCTCGCTTGAGCGGCGTGTCGATGCTCCCGGGGCAGATGGCGTGGACGCGGATGCCCTGCGGGTCGAGGCGCGGCTGCAGGGTCATCACCAGGCCGTGGACGCCGGCCTTGCTCGTCCCGTAGGCGATCGAGGAGCTGGAGCCCTTCACGCCGGCGCCGGAGGAGATGCACAGCACCACGCCCCCGCCGCTGCGCTTGATGTAGGGCACCGCGTGCTTGACGGCGAGGAAGGTGCCCCGCACGTTGACGTCCTGCACGCGCTCGAAGATCTCCAGGTCGAGGTCCTCGAGGGCGGCGTAGGCCCCTTGCAGGATTCCGGCGCAGGTGACGACGCAATCCAGGCGCCCGAAGGTCTCGGCCGCCGTCGCCGCCAGGGCGCGGCAGTCCTCCTCGTCGGTCACGTCCACGCGCACGGCGTGGGCCTGCCCCCCGGCGGCGCGGATCGCTTCCACCGTCGCAGCGCCCTCCGCTTCCAGCCGGTCGCCGATGACCACGCTGGCCCCCTCGGCGGCGAAGCGGGTGGCGGTCGCCCCCCCGATGCCGCGCGCGCCACCGGTAATCAGGGCGACCTTCCCGGCGAGTCGTCCGGTCATGGTGCGGTCACTCCCTCCACTGGATTCCGGCCCGCTCGAGGACCCCGTCCAGCGCCGCTTTCGCCGCCGGGATCTTCGCGTCCGGCAGGTGCTCGATCAGGGCGTAGCCGTCCGGAAGCTGCTGCTCGTACAGGCGCATGAAGGTGCCGAGGTCGAAG
Organism: Chloroflexota bacterium; assembly: GCA_035537855.1. Lineage (GTDB taxonomy): Bacteria > Chloroflexota > UBA11872 > UBA12225 > UBA12225 > DATLLM01. The sequence goes on from DATLLM010000496.1 coordinate 6,088, forward strand.
ATGCCCTCGCCCGGGGCGCACTCGTTGATGTGCACCACGAGGCGGTCGCCGAGGCAGACGTCCTTGACGTGGGCGCTGACGATGTACGGTCCGAGGTGCTCGAAGACCCGGCGCAGCACGGCGGCCGTGTCGTAGGCATCCTGAAACGAGGCGACGAAGTTGACCGGGTCGGCGTTGTAGCGCAGGGCGGGCGAGCCCACGGCGTCGATGATCTGGCGCACCCGCGGCGGCGATTCGAGGGTCGTGATCACGTGGCACTCCAGCCCGAGCACGACCCCCTCGGCCTCGGCGGCGCTCGCCACCTGGCGCAGGCTATCGACCAACCGATCGGCGGTCGCTGCGCTGTGATTCTCGCGGTGCGGGTAGTAGTTGCCCCCGAGGTTGACGCTGCCCGAGCGGACGAGCAGGTAGACGGTATCGAGCGTGGCCGCCTGGGCGCAGGCGCGCTTGACCAGCTCGATGGCTCGCCCTCGCTCCGCCGCGTCCGGGTGCACCAGCGGCGGATAGCTGGCGCTGGTCTGGGCGATCCTGATCCCGCCGGCGGCGAGCACCTCCCGGGCGTGGCGCAGGTCCTCCGCCGGCACCTCCCCTGGGGTGCCGAGGGAGATGGACGCGCCACTGAACCCGAGCGCGCGCAGGGCGCGCACGTCGGCCTTGGAGACCTCTCCGGGGCGGTGGGGGAGCAGTCCGACGACACCGGCTCGCATCGGTGGCGGAGCATAGCGCCCGCAGCGGCCGGGCGCAACCGGCGGCGGCGAGCGCACTGTTACCGCTCTGTTAACACTTCGCACCTCCGGCGCGGCCTACCTCTAGATGCTGTACAGGCTGCCCGACTTTGTGTATTCTGTCACAAGGGCGGGCCAGCCCTCACCAGGCACCTCGTGTGGCGGCGAGCGGCAGACGAGTGGCGTACCGGCCCGCTCCGGCAGAGCAACCCCATTCGTCGCGCCCCTGTCCCCTGGTCGCGGGCGGTGCGGTGGAGATGGCAGAAGGAGATGCGATGACCGCGATGCAGGTGCAGTACCCCGAGGCGAAGACCCTCCCGGACGGGTGGGAGTTGCGCCCCTACACGACGGTGGCCGGCAAGCAGGCGTTCTCGGTGTGGGTGCACGGTGAGCGCATCTCGTTCGGCTGCACCACCGTGCGCGGGGCGATCAACCGGGCCAAGAAGCTGATGGAGGATCGGGCTTCCTGACCGTACCGCCAGGCGAGATCCGCGTCCCGGCCCGCCCGCGACGCGCCCCGACCGCATGAGCGACCCGCCCCCCGCACCCGTCGGGGTGCGGGGGGCGCGTGCTTGCCCGGTTGTTGGTCACACCCCTAGAATTGACGTAAGTTCCCCGCACCGCAACCCGCCCGGACTCGCACCTGGAGGTAGGGTCGCCGCGTGTCGCAAGCCGAAACGCTCCCGCGCCCGTCGCGCGCCGCTCGGGGAGAGCCCCTGCTCTCCGTGCGGGACCTGCGCACCCAGTTCTTCACGGCGGATGGGGTCGTCAAGGCCGTCGACGGCGTCTCGTTCGATCTCTACCCCGGGCAGACCCTGGGGATCGTGGGGGAGTCCGGCTGCGGCAAGAGCCAGACCGTCCTCTCCATCATGCGCCTGATCCCCTCGCCGCCCGGCAAGATCGTCGGCGGCGAGGTGCGCTTCGAGGGTCAGGACCTGCTCAAGATGAAAGACGAGCAGATCCGGCGCATCCGGGGACGGAAGATCGCCATGATCTTCCAGGACCCGATGACCTCGCTCAATCCGGTGCTGACGGTCAACAAGCAGATCAGCGAGGCGCTGCAGCTGCACCTGGGGATGGACGCCGGGCAGGCCCGCCGGCGCACGATCGAGCTGCTCGACCTGGTCGGCATCCCCTCGGCGAAGACGCGCGTCGACGACTACCCGCACCAGTTCTCCGGCGGGATGCGGCAGCGGGTGATGATCGCCATGGCCCTCTCCTGCAACCCGCAGCTGCTGATCGCGGACGAGCCGACGACGGCCCTGGACGTGACCATCCAGGCCCAGATCCTGGACCTGATCAGGAATCTGGCCCGGGAGTTCGGCACGGCCACCATCCTGATCACCCACGATCTCGGCGTGGTCGCCGGGATGTGCGACGACATCATGGTCATGTACGCCGGCCGGGTGATCGAGCGGGCGAACGTCTTCGACCTCTACGCCGATCCGGCGCACCCCTACAGCATGGGCCTGCTGCGCAGCGTCCCCCGCCTGGACGAGGTGCGCAAAGCGCGCCTGATCCCCATCGAGGGGCTGCCCCCTGACCTGATCGAGCTGCCGGACAACTGCCCGTTCAATCCGCGCTGCGTGTACGCCGCCGACCGCTGCCGGGCGGAGACGCCGCCGCCGCTGGACGTGAGCCGCGAAGGGCAGGTGGGGCACGAGGCGGCCTGCTGGTACCCCCGCGGGGAGGGGCGCTGACGATGGCCGTCGCCCCCACCACGAGCGAGACCCGGGAGGCCGCCGCCGCGCCCACCCTGCTCGACGTGCGCGACCTGGTGATGCACTTTCCGCTGACCCAGGGGGTGATCTTTCAGCGCAAGGTGGGCGCCGTGCGCGCCGTCGACGGCCTCTCCTTCACCATCCGCAAGGGGGAGACGCTCGGCCTGGTCGGCGAGTCCGGCTGCGGCAAGTCGACCACCGGCCGGGCCATCCTGCAGCTCTACCGCCCGACCTCGGGCACGGTGCAGTTCGAGGGCGTCGAGCTGACCCGGCTGAAGGGCGAGGCGCTGCGCAAGATGCGCCGCCAGGTGCAGATGATCTTCCAGGACCCCTACGCCTCGCTCAACCCGCGGATGACCGTGGGCAGCATCAACGGCGAGCCCCTGGACATCCACGGCCTGGCCCGGGGGCGGGACAAGCAGCAGCGGGTGGAGGAGCTGCTCCGGGTGGTGGGGCTCAACCCCTACTTCGCCAACCGCTACCCGCACGAGTTCTCCGGCGGGCAGCGCCAGCGCATCGGCATCGCCCGGGCCCTGGCGGTGAATCCCAGCTTCATCGTCTGCGACGAGCCCATCTCCGCTCTCGACGTCTCCATCCAGGCCCAGATCATCAAC
>DATLLM010000497.1:0-16458 GCA_035537855.1 Chloroflexota bacterium
CGGCGCCCGGCTCGGGCTCGGGCGGCAGGGTCAGCCGCCGGGGGTCGTAGCGGGCGGCGAACTCCGGGGCCGGCGTCCAGGGGGCGTGGGGCTTGAGGAAGGAGACGACGAGGCAGAAGGGCTCGTCCCCGTAGGCGCGCAGGAAGCGGACCGCCTCGCGGGCGGCGAATCCCTCCTGGTGGTCGGCCGGGTCGGGGAAGACCGCCGGGGCGCCGGCGGGGAGGGGGGCGTCCGCCCAGGGCCCGCCCGGAGTGGCGTGCAGGGTGTCGATCCAGGGGACGCCGCAGCCGGAGTCGACGGCCCGCATGCCGCGGGCGAAGGTGGCCTGCCGGGGACCGAGGTAGTCGGCGTAGTGGCCGAAGTCGGCGTAGTAGTCGAAGCCGTAGGTGTGCGGCGCCACCGGGTGGAGCTTGCCGACGAAGCCGGTGACGTAGCCGGCGTCCCGGAAGCGGTGGGCCAGGGTCGGCTCGCGCAGGGAGAGCGCCGCCGGCCCGGACCGGGCGGGTGCGCCCGGTGCGCCCGGTGCGCCCGGCGCGCCGGCCGGCCCGTAGGCGGGGTAGCGCACCGTCTCCAGGGCGTGGGTGTAGCGCCCGGTGTAGAGGGCGAAGCGACCGGGGACGCAGACCGGGCAGGCGGTGTAGGCGGCGTCGAAGCGCACCCCGGAGGCAGCCAGCGCGTCGAGCGCCGGGGTCTCCACCTCGGAGTTGCCGTAGCAGCCCAGCGCCCCGGCGGCGTGCTGGTCGGAGAGCAGGAGCAGCACGTTCGGCGGGCGGCGACCGGCGTCGCTCACCGGGACGGTCCCTCCGGCGCCGGCCGGGGCGGCGCCGCCGGCAGAGGCTCGGGGAAGCGGTTGTACTGCGGGTCGATCGACCAGTAGTCCGGGTCCGGCGGGCGCTGGGCGCGGTACCAGGCGGCGAGCACGGCCTGGCCGGCGCCGCGGCGGCGCAGCTCGGCCTCGATCCGCGCGCCCGACCAGTCCCGCCGGGCGAGCGCCAGCAGCTCCTCCCGCACGGCGGCGCAGGCCGGGTCGCTCCCCCGGTCGATCAGCTCGTCCGGATCGCGCCGCAGGTCGAAGAGCTGGGGCGCGGCGTAGCCCTCGTGGAGGATGAGCTTCCAGCGCCCGCGGCGCACCATCCGGGCCGGCGGCGACCCCAGCCCGGGGACGACCTCGGCGAAGGCTTCCTCTGGCCAGTCCGGCGGGCCGCCGGCGCCGGCGGTGAGCCAGGGGACCAGGCTGCGCCCGGTCGCCGCCGGCAGGGGGGGCGCGCCGGTCAGCTCGGTCAGGGTGGGGGCGACGTCCACCAGGCTGGTCACCGCGGCGACGGCCCTCCCGGCGGCGAAGCGTCCCGGCCAGGACACGATCAGGGGCACGCCGGCGGCGCCCTCGTAGAGGTTGCTCTTCCACCACAGGCCGTGCTCGCCGGCCATCTCCCCGTGGTCGGAGGTGTAGACGACCACGGTGTTCCCGGCCAGCCCGGCCGCGCCGAGGGCGTCCAGGATGCGCCCCACGTTGCGGTCGAGCCGGGTGACCAGGCCGTAGTAGGCGGCCCGGGCGCGGCGCACCTGCGCCGCGCTCAGCTCGTCCACCCCGCGGCGCTCGCGCCAGAGGCGCATCGCCGGGTGCAGGCGGTCGAGGTAGCCCGGGGGCAGGGCGGGGACGTCGACCCGGTCGAGGTAGTGGGCGTAGAGGTCGGGCGGGCAGATGTAGGGGCAGTGGGGCAGGACGAAGCCGGCGACGAGGCAGAACGGGGGTGCGTCCGGGCGCCGGGCGCGGGCCCCCAGCTCGGCGATCGTGGCGGCGACGACGTCGTCGTCGTAGGCCTGGTAGGAGATGCGCCCCGGACCGGCGTACTCGACCGAGCCGCGCCCCTGCCCGGCGGCCGAGACCGGGACGGAGCCGAAGTCGGGACCGGGGCCGCCGGCGTGGCTGCCGATGACGTCGCCGACCGTGCGCCGCAGGAAGCCGTGGCGCTGGTCCGGGCCGCGGAAGTGCATCCGCCCGCAGAGGACGGTCTCGTAGCCGGCGGCGCCGAGGGCGTGGGCGAAGGTGGGCACGTCCGAGGCGAGGAAGCAGGCGTTCGTCCAGACGCCGAGGGCGGACGGCTGCTGGCCGGTGAGGAAGGACATGCGCGAGGGGACGCAGAGGGGGGCCTGGCAGTAAGCGCTGCCGAAGCGCACGCCCCCGGCGGCGAGGCGGTCGAGGTGCGGCGTCGCCACCACCGGGTCGCCGGCGCAGCCCAGGACGTGCGGGCTGTGCTGGTCGGAGAGGAGCACCAGGACGTTCGGCGGTGGCGCTGGCATCCGGTCCCTCACCCGTTCCGGGCCGCTCAGAACGGCCCCGGCTGGAGGGCGACCAGCAGGGTGGCGATCTCGTAGGGCCGGAGGTCGAGAGAGAGGGCAGCGCCCGCCACCGCCGGCGGCGCCTCCGCCGCGCCCGGGGCGGACGCTTCGAGGCGGTCGCCGAGCAGATCCGTGCGCTGCGCCGACGCGACCGGGCGGCAGAACCGCAGCGTCGCCCGGCCGCCGCGCCCTTCCACCTCGACCAGGCGGACGGCGTAGGTCCCCGCTGGCGTGTCCGGCTCCGGCTGGAAGATCGTGCCCACGGTGGCGAAGTCGCCGTCCAGGGCACACAGGCTGAGGCGCTCGGGGAGGGTGTCCCGCCCGGGGATGGGCGCCAGCGGGCGGGCGGTGGCCAGGCGCTGCACGGCCAGGGGCTGGTGGTGCTCCCACCCCAGGCGCCAGCTGTGGCTCTCCTGCCAGGTGCCGTCGTGGGGGGCGAGGGCGAAGCGGAAGTCGTGCCTTCCCTCGAGGGTGTACCAGAGGAAGGGGGTGCCGCAGGAGTAGGCGGTGCGCAGCAGGAGCGGGGAGAGCCCCGTTCCGGCCCCGGCGGCGTCCGCGTGCAGGGTGTGGGCGCAGACGTTGCTCGACCAGGTGACGCCCCAGGAGGCGTCGCCGGCGGTGAGGTCGATCCACTTCTGGACGAAGCGCGTCCCCTCGCCCCGGTAGGTGTTGGGCAGCTCGTCGCGGCCGTGGACGACCGACCCGTAGGGCGTCTCGTAGGTGGTCGACGCCTCCGGCACGGCGAGGGGGAAGGCCGCCCGCACGAGCGTGTTCTTCCGCCCGTTCCAGTCGACGGAGAGCCCCAGCTCCACCCGGGGGAGGTGCTCGTAGAGGACGACCTCCTGGGAGACGGGGCAATCCAGGACGCTGCCGGCCAGGCGCACGCGGACGCAGACGGGGCCGCGCTCGACGGCGACCACCCGGGCCGGCTGCGTCGCCGTGCTCCAGGCCCGACCGGTGAAGTTCGGCGGCGGGGACCCCGGCTGGACCTCGGCCGGTCCGGGCACGTTCCGGGCCTGCTCGATCGGGCCGTCCTCCAGGTCGACGAGCAGGTCCTCGAGGACGACCACCTCGCCGAAGCGGTGCGTGCCGGTGCCCGCCGGCCCGGCGACGCCGCTGCCGATCAGGTCGCGGCCGGTGGCGCGCTCGACCAGGCTGCCGATCCGTCCGCCGGCGATCTCCAGGCGGTAGCCGGTCGTCTCCAGGGCGAGGTCGTCCGCCACCGGCGCGGCCTCGGCGATCCCGGCGAGTCCGGCCGGGGCGGCGAGCGCTTCCAGGTAGTAGGTGCGGTAGCCGCAGGGCGGGACGTCGCGGGCGACGAACAGGATCTCGGCGGACGAGCGGCGCACGTTGTACAGCGCCGGGCGATCGCGCCCGGCCTCCTCGACGGCGAGCAGCTGGCTCGGCGCCTCGACGCCGGCGTCGTCGACCACCCGCACGGCGCCGACCGGCGCGGTGGGGAACTCCATGCGCAGGCGCACCACGTCCGTGCGCGTCCAGGCCAGGGGATTGGCGACGAGCACGGGGAGCCCGCGGGCGGTGCGCACGTCCGAGAAGGTCCAGCCGCTGCGCCGCGCGGCCGGGTCGCGGCTCCAGCCGTGCTCCTGGTCCGGGTAGCGGACGTGGGTGGCGAAGGCGGTCAGGCACTCCTCGACCGTCTCCCGCCCGACGGTGGCGCTCCAGCGGGCGCGGGCCTCGCGGCTGGCCCGGTTCAGCTCGCCGTGGCGCCCGCCGACGTTGTGGTCCTGGGGGAAGAAGAGCCCCTCCCAGGCGGGGGCCAGCTCGGCCTGGGGGTAGCGCCCCAGACCGGCCAGGTCGCGCAGGGCGGAGAAGACCTCGGCGCCGGCGAGGCGGCCCTCCGCCTCCCTGGCCCACTTGTAGGTGTCCGGCTCCCAGGCGGGGAGGGAGTAGAAGCCGTAGGGCGCCTCGCCGGTGTAGGCCGGGAGGGCCGGGGCGCCGGCCACGGCCGCGTCGAGCGCGGCGAAGAACTGGCCGACGGTGGCGATCCGGAAGCGCGCCCGCCCGCCGAGGGGGCCGCCGGTCTCGGCCTCCAGGGCCTGCGCCGCCGCCGACACCTCCGGCTCGAGGAGCAGCAGGTCGGACTGGCCGGTCATGAGCACGGGCGCGATCCCCGGCGGCCAGGCGCCGCTGGCGTCCAGGTGGTCGAGCTCCGCCGCCACCCGGGCGGCCGCTTCGGGCCGCAGGAGGGTGAAGGCCCAGCCGTACGTCCCGGTGTGGTGGGCGGCGAGCACCCGCGAGCCGTCCGGGGCGACCCACCAGTGCACCGCCTGCGGCGGGCGGAAGCGGGAGTAGGCCAGGTAGCGCACGCCGGAGCGGGCCAGGATCTGGGGGATCTGGATGGTGTGCCCGGGCAGGTCTGAGTGCTGCGCCACCGCCAGGCGGCGCCCCAGGTCGCGCCGCGCCCAGCGCTGGGCCTCGGTGACGACCCGCACGGTGGCCTCGCCGTCCAGGATCTGCTCCATCGCCCCGGTCATCGTCGAGCAGACCTCGAGGCGCCCCTCGTCCAGCAGGCGCAGCACCGTCTCGCGGTACTCCGGGTAGCGGGTGAGGAACTGGCGCAGGAAGAGGGCGTACTCGATGGTGAAGCGGTACTCGGGGTGGGGCCCGGTGATCTCGTCCACCGCCCGGCGGATCAGGTCGACGCCGTAGGCCAGGGATTCCCCGATGCTGGCGCACCAGCCGAGGTCGAAGTGGGCTCCGGGGACGACGTACACGTCCCAGCTGCGCGGCGCAGACGCTGCCATCACTTGATCGTCGATCCGGTCGTTCCTCGGTCGGTCGCTGAGCGGGCCATCCGTCAGCCTGAGTGGCGCGATGTTAGCAGGGCTGACCTGGCGCGGCCAGCCGGCGGCGGCGCTAGCATGCTCTGGTGTCGGGAGCGCCCCGCGCGCGTCACGAGAGAGGGTTCTTCTTGCTGGGGACGGCGTCCCCAGACCCCTCAGGCGGGGCAGCGTGGCCCCGTCCCGCCCCCCGGGGCGCGCGTTCTGGAGTCTGTCGATGATCGAGCGAAGGGCACGAGGAGGTTGCGCATGACGCAGCGGGGCACGCCGTCCGAGATGCTGCGGGGGGTGGTGGAGGCGACGAACGACCGGGGGATCAAGCTGTCCGGCCGGTGGCTGAACTACAGCCAGTTCCGCCAGGTGACCCGCCCCCAGGTGGGGCAGGAGGTGGAGGTGGAGGTGGAGCGGGACCGCTTCATCAACGCCCTCACGGTCGTCGGCGGCGAGCCGGGCGACCTGACCATGGAGCTGGACGAGGGCATGTCCGGGGCGCCCGGCGGGGACGCGTTCGAGGGCTTCGACGCCCCGCCGTCCCGGGGGGGCGGCTCGGGGGCGGCGCCGCGTCCGGCGCGGCCGGCCTGGCGCAGCGCGCCCGTCCCGGACCGCAACACGGAGATCCGGCGCCTGGCCCTGATCAAAGCGGCGGCGGACTACGCGGCCGGCCGGCCGGACCTCACCCCGGACGACGTGCTCGCCGTGGCCCGGGGGTGGGAGACCTGGATCATCGAACGAGAGGGGGATGCGGACCGTGCCGAAGACGGGGCCTGAGCCGGACATCGCGGTCACCACGCCGGGCGGGGCGCCGCACTGGGCGCTGCTGGAGCGGCAGCTGCTGGACGCGCAGGCGAAAGCCTGCGCCGCGTTCTACGCCCGCTACTTCGACGACCGCGGCTACTTGCTGTGCGTCCCCCGCTGGTCCGGCGACGACGGCCCGGACGACGCCGCCGAGAACCTGCTCAACTGGCCGATGCTGCACGCCCTGGGCGCCTCGGACGAGGTGCTGCGCCTCTACAAGCGGGGCTGGGAGGGGCACCTGCTGCAGTACACGGAGGCCAGGACGACGGAGGTGCCGTTGGGGCGGGAGGGGATGTACTACAAGGAGTTCCACGCCTGCTTCGACTGGTTCCACCACGGCGAGGCGCTGAACGCCTTCGTCCTGCAGGGCCTCTCCGACCCGGACGACGCCGCCTACGCCCGGCGCTTGCGGCGCTGGGCCGGCCTGTACATGGGCGAGGACGCGCAGGCCCAGAACTGGGACGACGAGCACCGCATCATCCGCAGCATGTTCAACGGCAGCCGGGGGCCCCTGCTGCGGAAGGCGACGGCGCTGGACTGGGCGGGCGACCCGATCGAGGTCGCCGGGCGCTTCCGGGCCGGGCACGGCGAAGGCTCCTTCGACGAGATGCTGGAGCACTTCCGGGAGTACACGGACGTCGTCGGCGATCACCCCATCAACCTGGGGGCGACCACCCTGGCGTTCAACGCCTACGCCGTCACCGGCGAGGCGAAGTACCGGGACTGGCTGCTGCGCTACGTCGACGCCTGGGCGGAGCGCACCGAGGCGAACGACGGCCTGATCCCGACGAACGTCGGCCTGGACGGCACGATCGGGGGGGAGTACGGCTGGTGGGGCGGCGTCTACGGCTGGGGCTTCACGGTCGACCAGGTGCCCCTCAACGGCCAGAAGGCCCACCGGCCGGCGTTCCAGAATCGCTGCCACTACGGCTTCGCCAACGCCCTCCTGCTCACCGGCGAGCGGCGCTACGTCGACCTCTGGCGGCGGATGTACGACCGGGTCAACGCCAACAAGAAGGAGGCCGGGGGGCAGACGCTCTACCCCCACATGTACGGCCCGGACGGGTGGTACGAGTTCTCGCCCCGGCCGTTCGCTCCCGGGGCCCACGAGCTGTACTACTGGACGCTCGACCGCTCCCTGCTCGACCTCTCGCCGGCGCCGTCGCGCTGGTACGCCTACCTCGAGGGGAGGGACCCGGCGTACCCGGTTGAGGCCCTGCAAGCGGACCTGGAGCGGGTGCGCCAGCGGGTGGCCCTGATGCGCGCCGACGACCGCGCCCCGGACTGCACCATGTCCGACGACCCCAACCGGATGAACCCGGCGGCGACGGAGGCGCTCGTTGAGCTGATGCTGGGCGGCCTGCCCACCGGGCGCAACGGCTACCCGCTGCACTGCCGCCTGCGCTACTTCGACCCGGCGCGGCGCCGCGCCGGGCTGCCGGAGGGGGTCGCGGCGCTGGTCGAAAGGATGACCGAGACGGCGGTGACCGTCTCCCTGGTGAACCTCGATCCGGTGGAGCCGCGGCGGGTGATCGTGCAGGGTGGCGCCTACGCCGAGCACCGCATCGGGCGCGTCGCGGCCGCGGACGGGCAGACGGCGCAGGTGGACGGGACGCACTTCGCGGTGGAGCTCGCCCCGGGCGCGGGGACGCGCCTGGCGCTCGAGGTGCGGCGCTACGCCAACCCGCCGCGGATGGGCTTCCCCTGGTTCTAGAGGCCCCTGGCCGCAGGCTGCGGGCTGCGGGCTGCGGGCTACGGGGCGCCGAACGCGTCCTCGAGCCCGCGGACGAGGCGGTAGCAGGTCTCGGTCACGGGGACGGGCACGCCCTGGGCGGCCGCCTGGCGGAGCACCTCGACGGCGAGGTGCTCCACCTCGGTCAGGCGCTCGGCCAGGATGTCCTGCAGCATCGAAGGCAGCACCCGCTCCCCGCTGGCGCGCTGGCGCTCGCCGATGGCGCGGAGCCCTTCGAGGGCCACCTCGTCCCCGGCGGGGAGCCACTCGGCGAAGCGCCAGAGGGACCCCGGCGGGTCGGCGACGGTCATCCCCTGGGCCGTCATCACGCCGAAGGTCTCGCGCATCACGGCGACGAACAGGCGGGAGAGGTCCGGGTGGAGGGCCATCTCGGCGTAGCTGCGCCGGCTGAGGGCGGTGACGAGCGACCCCGGGAGCAGGGCGCAGAGCTTGTACCACTCCACCGCCCGGATGTCCGGCACGCTCCAGGCGGGCATGCCGGCGGCGCGGAGGGCGGCGGCGAGGCGGACGACGCGCTGCGATGCGGTCGCCTGGGGCTCGCCGATCCACGTCCCCCCGTTCATGGTCAGCGTGGCGTGTCCCGGGGCGAGCAGGCCGGCGCCGACGGCGCAGGCGGCGCCGATCACCCGGGAGGGGCCGAAGGCCGTGGCCAGCAGGGCGTCCTTGGCGACCCCGTTCTGCAGGGAGAGGACGCCGTCCGCCTCCGCCCCGGCGAGGGCCGCGAGGATCGAGGCGGTGTCCTGGGCTTTGGCCGTGACCAGCAGGTAGTCGACGGGGCCGGCGTCGCGCCCGCGGGTGACCACCCGCACCGCGGCGGTGGCGTCGATCAGGCCGCTGACCCGGAGTCCCCGGCTGAGGGTCGCGACGCGCGCCGGGCGGGCGAGCACGGTCACGTCCGCCCCGGCGGCGGCGAGGAGGGTGGCGTAGCACGTCCCCAGCGCGCCGGCCCCGGCGACGAGCACCCGCATCCCGGCCACAGGGCGAGGATACCGCGCCCGTCCGCCCGCCAGGGGCGGCGCCGCCGGCCGCCGGACGGCGGGACGCGCGGCCGTCCCGCGGGCGGCGGGCGTTCGGGCAGAATCGGGCGCGATGGCGGGGGAACGCTTGTGGCGGCACCCGGACTTCCTCAAGCTGTGGGTGGGGCAGACGATCTCCCGCTTCGGCTCGGGCCTGACCGGGAGCGCCCTGCCCCTGGCGGCGCTGCTCGTGCTCGGCGCCGGCCCGACCGAGATGGGGCTGCTCGCGGCGGCGGCGATCGCCCCCTTGCTGCTGCTCGGGCTGCCGGCCGGGGCCTGGGTCGACCGCCTGCGGCGCCGTCCGGTGCTGATCGCGGCGGACGTGGGGCGGGCCCTGCTGCTGGCCTCCATCCCGGCGGCGGCGCTCTCCGGGCGGCTGGGCATGGGGCAGCTGTTCGCCGTCGCCGCCGGCGTCGGGGCGCTGACGGTCTGCTTCGACGCCGCCTACCACGCCTTCGTGCCCGATCTGGTGGGGCGCCGGCGGGTGCTGGAGGCGAACAGCAAGCTGGCGACGAGCGAGGCCCTGGCGGAGGTCACCACCCCCGGTCTGGCCGGCGTGCTCGTCGCCACCATCTCGGCCCCGCTGACGGTGCTGCTGGACGCCGTCTCCTTCCTCGTCTCGGCCCTCTCCATCGGCCTCATCGGCGCGCCCGAGCGGGCGCCCGCGCCGCGGACGGCGCAGCGCCCCCTGCGGCGGGAGATCGCCGAGGGCATCCGGGAGGTGGCCCGCAGCCCCTACCTGCGGGCGATCGCCGGGTACGGCGCCGTGCAGGCCTTCTTCGGCAACTTCATCGGCGCCCTGTACAGCCTGTACGTGCTGCGGGAGCTGGGGATGGGGCCGGTGCTGCTGGGGGTGACCATCGGCGTCGGCGGGGCGAGCAACCTGCTGGGGACGTTCCTGGTGGGGCCGGTGACGCGGCGCTTCGGCCCGGGGCCGACGATGATCGGCGCCGTGCTCGTCGGGGGGCTGACCGTGTTCCTGATCCCCCTGGCCGCCACCGTGGCCGGGGCCGCGCCGGCGGCGGACGCCGTGCTCGTCGCGTTCGCGATGATGGCGGCGTCGCAGGCCGCGGACCTCATCTACCCCCTGTACGAGATCAACGCCCTGACGGTGCGCCAGTCCGCCACGCCGAACAGCCTGCTGGGCCGGGTCAACGCCAGCATGCGCGTCCTGGAAGGGGGGGCCGCCCCGATGGGCGCGCTGACCGGTGGCGTGCTGGGCGACGTCATCGGGGTGCAGGCGACGCTGTTCGTCGCCGCCGGGGGCATCCTGGCCACCGCCCTGTGGCTCGCCGCCTCCCCCCTGCGGCGCCTGGTGCGCCTGCCGGCGCCGGCGGAGGGAGCGCCCCCGGCGGGGGCGGCGCCGGACGAGACGGAGTCCGGCGGTTGAGGGCGGGCCGGGTCAGGCGGTGGCGAACGCGGCGGGGGCGATCTCCCGCAGGGACGGGTTGTGCCGGTCGCGCTCGGAGAGGATGGGGTCGATCGCCGGCCAGGGCACGGCCAGGTCCGGGTCGTCCCAGCGCACGGCGTGGGTGTCCGAGCCGTCGTAGTACTCGGTCACCAGGTAGACGTAGTCCGCCGTCTCGCTGAGCACGCAGTAGCCGTGGCCCAGCCGGCGGGGCAGGAAGAGGCTGAGGCGCTTGCCTTCGCCCGCGGCGCCGTCCCCGCTCTCCGCGCTCTCCTCGTTCTCCCCGCCGTCCCCGAGCACGAAGGTGGCCACCTTGCCGAACGTGGCGCTCTCCGGGCGGATGTCGGCGACGGCGACGAAGACCCGCCCTTGAGGGACGTAGACCAGCTTCTCCCAGTTCTCGGCGTGGAGCCCGCGCAGGACGCCGCGGCGGGAGCGGGCGTGGTTCTGCTGCACGAAGCGCACCGGTCCGCCGGCGGCCGCTTCGAGCTCGTCGAGGCGGAAGGGCTCGCGGAAGAACCCCCGCTCGTCCGTGCGGGTCGACCGCTCGATCACGAGCAGTCCGTCGATGGCGGTGGGCCTGATCATGCGCCGTGCGCTCCCTCTCCGGTCCCTCCGACCGTCCGCTCCAGCCGGCCGCGGGCCGGCTGGAGGGCGGCCCGGCCGCCGGGCGCCGAAGAGTCAACGGTTCGGCGGGACGGGCGGCGTGACCGGCCCCCCGTGCGCCCCCTTCCCCTCTTGTAGCGGTACCCGGGCTCTGTTACAGTACCGTGGTCCCTCCGCGCGCTCTCGTCCGCGTGCGCGGCCCTTGACCCGGCGCCCTGGTAGGCCACTTCGGCCGGCCACCGGGCCCCCAGTCGGAAGGAGGCACCCTCTATGCGCAAGGACCTCGGCCGACAGCAGTAGGTACGCGCCCCGCGGCGGCCCCGGTGGTTGGGAGGCCGGCGCCGCAGCGGGTACCTGGGTCTTGCACCCGCCGCCCCGTGTGGGGGTGCGGCGTTCGCCCCGGAGCCCGGCAGCGACCCCTTCGCCGCCGCCGCGCCCGGGGTGCTGAGGAGGAGAGGGAGCCCCGATGTCCCCCAAGCGACTGTGTCCGCTTAGCTGTTAGGTCGCCGGAGCGGCGACCCCGGCGTCGCCCCGGGTGGGGCGCCGCGCGCCCACGTCGGGCCCCGAGCCGCGGGGACGACGGGGGGAGCGCCGCCGGACGCCGCCATCCCGGCCGGCCGGCCGCGAGCGCCGTCTCGCGGCCCGAGCGAGGTCACCGCCGTCCGCGCCGCTGCGCGCCGCCGGCGTGGCCCCGCCGTCCGCCGTCGGCCCCGACCGCTGCCGGCCGTCCGCCGGCACCCGCGGCGCGTCTTCGCGCACCCCGCGGGCGTCCCGTGCACATTCAGCAAGGGGAATCGAAGTGACCATCGCCGATCCATTGCCCGAAGCGGTCGCCGCGCGCTGGCGCGATCTGGCGCGTCCGGACGAAGAGGTGGTGCTGACGGTGGCCAGCGACGTCACCGCCGGAGGCGACTTCGGCGAGCGCTGGCTGGTGATCACCAACAAGCGGGTGGTGGTGCTGCCCGGGCCGGGGCAGGGCGCCGCCGGCGCCGCGCCGGCCGGGCCGGGGCCGCTGGCCCTCGACGAGCTGACGGACGCGCGCACGGAGCCCATCGTCGGCGGCGGCCGCCTGGAGGTCTACGCCGGCAACGTCCCGGTGCCCCTGCTGGAGTACTCCAGCTCGCTCGGGCCGAAGTTCTCGGAGGTCGCGCGCGGGCTGCAGCAGGCGATCAAGGGGGAGCCCCTGACCGTCTCGGACGATCTGCCCCGGCTGCGCTGCCCGCGCTGCGGGCGGCGCCTGCCGGAGAAGAACGCCACCTGCACCGCCTGCGTGCGCAAGTCGGCCATCCTGCTGCGCCTGGTGGGCTACATGCGCCCGGTGCTCCTGCCCTCGCTGCTGCTCGCGGCGGCGACCGCCGGGCGCACCGTCGCCCAGCTCGCCCCGCCGTACTTCCAGAAGCTGATGATCGACGGCGTGCTGACGCCGCCGGTGCCCGGGGGGCCGCCCAAGCCCTACTACGGCGACTACAGCCAGCTGGTGCTCTACGTCCTGGGGACGGTCGCCGCCGGGCTGGCCACGACGGTGCTGATGATCGCCGGGGCCTGGCTGGCGGCCGTCGTCGGCACCCGCATCACCACCGACATCCGGGGGCAGCTCTACCGCTCCCTGGAGCGCCTCTCCCTCACCTTCCACAACCGGCGGGAGCAGGGCTCGCTGCTCTCCCTGGTGACCCGGGACACGGACCAGCTCAACGCCTTCCTGATCGAGGGCCTGCCCTACCTGGTGACCAACGCCCTGATGCTCGTCGCCATCCTGGCCATCCTGTTCTCCATGAACTGGTACCTGACCCTGTTCATCCTCATCCCCGCCCCCCTGGTCATCATCGGCGGGCGGGTGATCTGGGTGAAGATGCGCAAGTACTGGAGTCGCTGGAGCCAGTCCTGGGCGCTGTTCACGGCGCACCTGGGCGAGTCCCTGGCCGGGATCCGCGTCTCCAAGGCCTTCCACCAGGAGGCGGCGGAGATCAACCGCTTCGACCGGCGCAACGCCGACCTGGCCGCCATCACCATCAAGGAGGGGCGCTACTGGGGCGGGGCCTTCGCCGTGCTCAACTTCATCACCGGCACGGGGGTCTACATCGCCTGGCTGGTGGGCGGGCGCCAGGTCATCGCCGGGACGATGAGCCTGGGCGAGATCGTCGCCTTCATCGGCTACCTCTGGCTGCTCTACGGGCCGTTGCAGTGGTTCAACCAGGTGTACCAGTGGATGAGCCGGGCGTTCGCCGGCGCCGAGCGGATCTTCGACGTGATCGACATGCCGACCGAGCGCTTCGACGACCAGCAGGCGGTGGTGCTGCCCCGCATCCGCGGCGACGTGGAGTTCCAGGACGTCACCTTCGGCTACGACAAGGCCAAGCCGGTGCTGAAGGACGTCTCGCTGACCGTCAAGGCCGGGGAGATGATCGGTCTGGTGGGGAAGAGCGGGGCGGGCAAGTCCACCTACGTCAACCTGATCTGCCACTTCTACGAGCCGGACCACGGGCGGATTCTGGTGGACGGCCACGACCTGCAGGCCATCTCCCTGGACTGCCTGCGCGAGCAGGTGGGGGTGGTGCTGCAGGAGCCGTTCCTGTTCAACGGGTCGATCGCCGAGAACATCCGCTACGCCCGCCCGGACGCGACGGAGCGGGAGATGATCGGCGCCGCCCGGGCGGCGAACGCCCACGAGTTCATCGTCGGCAAGCCGGACGGCTACGACACCCAGGTGGGGGAGAAGGGCAGCCGGCTCTCCGTCGGCGAGAAGCAGCGCATCTCCATCGCCCGGGCGATCCTGCGCGACCCGCGCATCCTGATCCTGGACGAGGCCACCGCTTCGGTCGACACCGAGACGGAGAAGGCCATCCAGGAGGCGCTGGCCCGGCTGGTCAAGGGGCGCACCACGTTCGCCATCGCCCACCGCCTGTCCACCCTGCGCAACGCCGACCGCCTGGTCGTCTTCGACGAGGGGCGCATCGCCGAGGTGGGCACCCACGAGGAGCTGCTCGCCCGCCACGGGGTCTACTGGCGCCTGGTGGACATGCAGTCCGAGGTGAACAAGATCCGTGAACAGGCCGTCGTCAGCTGAGGCGGCCGGGCGGCGCCCCCCGGCGGGGGGCGCCGCAGCGACAGAGAGTTCGGGGAGCACGTCGTGACCACAGTGAGCACACCGGCCGCCGCGCCCGGCGCGGAGACCGATCCGGCAGACCAGTCGTGGACGCCCGGGACGACCGCCGCCGGCACCGCCGGCGCGCCGGACGGGGCCTTCCGCGCGGACGGGGCGATCGACCCCGCCCGCGTGCGCCTCTTCCGCGGTCCCCACGGCGTCCTGCGCTGCACGATCGAGGGGGAGCGGTCCGTCCTGCGCGCCCGCGTGGTGCGGGTCTTCCCCCTGGCCCGCGAGAGTCGCTGGGTCAACATCCTGGACTGGAAGAACAAGGAGGTCTGCCTGATCGAGGACGCGGCCGCCCTGGACGCCACCTCCCGGGAGCTGGTGGCGGCGGAGCTGCAGGCCCACTACCGCGTCGCCACCATCACCCGCATCCGCTCGGTGAAGAACGAGTACCGCACCCTCTACTGGGACGTGGACACGGACCTGGGCCGGCGGGACTTCGTGCTCCGCTTCGCCACGGACACCATCCTCTGGCTCGGCCAGAACGAGCTCCTGCTGGTGGACATCGACACCAACCGCTTCCGGATCGTCGACTACACCCGGCTGGACGCGCACAGCCGGAAGCAGATGGACGTCTTGTTGTAGCCTCCTGCGCTGAGCGGGTCTTTCCGGGGACAGCGTCCCCGGAAAGGGAGGGCCCGCTCGCGCCCCGGGTGGCCCACGCCCGGGGCTCCAGGCACGAGCAGGAGGGAGAGGAAGAGATGCCGGCGGAGACTTTTGACTGGCGTGACGATCCGATGGGGACGGTGCTCGCCGTGCCCGAGGTGCGGGCCCGCTTCATCCGCGTCGAGCCGGGCAAGCCGCGGGGGACCTTCCACACCCACGAGGAGTCGGACGCCTACGAGGTGTGGGTCGTCCTGGAGGGGCAGGTGCGCTTCGAGATCGGGGACGGCGAGGTGATCGCCGGCCCGGGCGAGGCGGTGGTCGCCACGCCGCACGAGAAGCACCGCGTCTCCTGCGCGGGGGACGTCCCGGCCGTGTACTACCTGACGGTCACCCCCCACCGGTCGCCGACGCACACCCACTACGACGCCCAGGGGAACCGCCAGCCGACGACGCCCGGGGTGACGCACCCCACCTGGAAGGGCGCGCCGGCCATGGGGGTCGGGCGGTGACGGCGGGCCCGGCCGGCGCGCCGGCGCTGCGGGCCGGGGTGGCCCGGGCGGACATCACCCCGCCGGTGGGCATCCCCCACACCAACTGGGGGGCGGCGACGCACGTCCGCGCCGAAGGGATCGACCTGCCCCTGTGGGCCACCGCCCTCGCCCTGCGGGACGAGGCCACCGGGGTGGGCGCGATCGTCGTCGACCTGGACGTGCTGCTCCTCGCCGGCCCCCTGGCCGGGGCGATGCGCGACGCCGTGGCCGCCCTGACCGGGGTGCCGCGGGAGCACGTGCGCGTCTCGGCGACGCACACCCACTCCGGCCCCAACGTCGGCCGCACCTGGGTGGACGAGGGGGCCGAGCTGGTGGAGACCTACACCGCCTCGCTCCCGGGGCGGGTGGCCGGGGCGGCCTGGGAGGCCTGGCGCAGCCTGGCCCCGGTGCGGATCGCCGCCGGGGCGGGGACGAGCCACGTCGGGGTCAACCGGCGGGTGCGCGCCCCGGACGGGCGGACGGTGGTGGGGCGCAACCCGGAGGGGTTCTTCGACCCCAGCGTGCGCGTCCTGCGCCTCGACCTGGCGGCGGGACCGGAGGCCGGGCGGCCCCTGGCGGCGGTGCTGCACTACGCCGCCCACCCCACGATCATGGCCTACGAGAATCGCCTGATCACGCCGGACTACCCGGGCGTGGCGCGGCGCACGGTTGAGGCGGTCACCGGGGCGACCTGCCTCTTCCTGCAGGGCTGCGCCGGCAACGCCGGCCCGGCCGAGGGCTTCACCGCCGGCCGCACCGGCGACACGAGCATCTACCACCGCGCCGGGAAGATCCTCGGCGCCGAGGCGGCGCGGGTCTTCCTGACCCTCGACACCCGGCCCTACACGGCCGTCTTCCAGGAGGTGCTGGAGTCCGGCGCCCCGCTCGGCGTCTACCGCCACGAGCCGCTCCCGACGCCGGACGCCACGCTGCGGGTGGCGACCGCCACGGCGACCCTGCCGGTGCGGGAGTTCCCCAGCCGCGCGGAGGGGGAGGCGGGGGCGAACGCGGCGCGCGAGGTGCTGGCCGGGCTGCGCAGCGGAGGCGCCTCAGACGACGCCATCCGCGACGCCACCTGGCGGGCGAAGCGCCTCTCCCAGCAGGCCGGGCACTCCCGGCTGACGGACGGCCGGCCGGAGGTGGAGGTGGAGCTGCAGGCCGTCGGGATCGGGCCGGCGGTCCTGCTCGGCGCCCCGATGGAGGTCTTCGGCGAGCTGGGCGCGGCCGTGGTCGCCGGGTCGCCGTTCCCCTGGACGGCCGTCTCCGGCTACAGCAACGGCTCGACGGGCTACCTGCCGACGGCCGAGGCGTTCGAGGCCGGGGGCTACGAGGTGGAGATGGCCAGCCCCTACGCCCCGGCGGCGGGGGAGCGCTTCGTCGCCGCCGCCGGCGAGCTGCTGCGGCGCCTGCGCTAGCGCCGGTCCGGGTCAAGGGTCAAGGGTCAAGGGTCAAGGG
>DATLLM010000498.1:0-8082 GCA_035537855.1 Chloroflexota bacterium
GGGGCTCGCCCCCGCCTGTCCCTGTAGCTCGAAGAACGCCTTGATCGTCTCGCCGGCAGCCGGCGCAGCCACGTCCGCCCCCTCGCCGCCGCCGTAGATCACCACGGCCACGGCGATCTGGGGGTTATCGTACGGGGCGAAGGCGACGAACAGCGCGTGGCTGGGTAGCTTCGCCGCCCGGCTCTGCTGGACGTAGCCCTCGGGCACGAACTCGGCCGAGCCGGTCTTGCCCGCCACCGGGATGGCGACGTTGCGCAGAGCCCAGGTGGCCGTCCCCTCCGGCAGGGTGACCGCGTCCCGCATCCCGGCCCGGATGGCGGCGATGTGCTCCGCATTGACCGGGATCTTCCGGATCACTTCCGGCGGGTAGGTCTGGAGCACGGCCCCGTCCGCGTTGCGGATCTCCTTCACCAGCCGGGGGCGATACAGGGTGCCGCCGTTCGCCAGGGCGGCGGTCATGTTCGCCAGCTGCAGCGGCGTGGTCAGGACGTCCCCCTGGCCGATGCCGGTGTTGTAGTCGTCCCCGATGTACCACTGCTCGCCGCGCTGCTTCTTCAGCTCCTTGCTCGGGATCAGGCCGGCCACCTCGCCGCCGAGGCGCAGGCCGGACTTCTCGCCGAAGCCGAAGGCGCGGGCGTAGTCCGCCAGGCGCTCGATCTTCAGCCCGGGGATGCCGAAGCTGTTGTTGCCGCCGGCGAGGCTCCAGAAGTAGATGTCGCACGAGGTGGCGAGCGCCTGGCGCACGTTGACGTTCCCGTGGCCGGAGGCCTGCCAGTCCGTGAACTGCATCCCCGAGACGTTCAGGGAGCCGGTGCAGAAGAAGCGCTGCTGGGGGGTGACCACCTTCTCCTGGAGCGCCGCCGCCGCCGTGACCATCTTGAAGGTCGAGCCCGGGGGGTACTGGCCGCCGACCGCGTGGTTGACCAGGGGGCGGTTCTTGTCCTCGCTCAGGGCGCGGTAGTCGTCCTGCGAGATCCCGTTGGCGAACTGGTTGTTGTCGTACTGGGGGAGGCTGACCATGGCCAGCACCTCCCCGGTCTGGGGCTGCAAGGCGACGAGCGCCGCCTGCCCGCTCTTGGCCCTGGTCATCGCCGCCGCCAGGGCGTCCGCTGAGCGCTTCTGGAGCTGGGCGTCGACGGTGAGGACGAGGTTCCCGCCGGCGGTCGCCGGGACGAGCGTCGCCAGGCGCCGGGTGACCCCGCCGAGGGCGTCCACCTCCACCTGGGTGCGGCCGCGCGTCCCGCGCAGCTCGTCCTCGAAGGCCGCCTCGATGCCCACGATGCCGATGCTGTCGTCCCGCTCGTACCCCTGCTGGAGCAGGGCGTCGGCCGTGCTCGAGGGGAGGGCGCCGGTGTAGCCGAGCAATTGCCCGAACAGCGGCCCCTCCGGGTAGGAGCGGATCGGCGGGTCCTGGACGACGACGCCCGGGAGCCGGGTGTGCTGCTCCTCGAGCACGAGCGCCTGGTCGCGCGAGATCGGCTGCTTGATACGCACCGGACTGAAGGGATCGTCGCGCACGGCATCCAGCAGCGCCATGATCTCCTCCGGGGCCATCGCGATCACCTGACCCAGGCGGGCGATCACGGCGTCCCGCTCCTCCCCCTTGCGGGGCAGATCGGCCGGCCGGATGGCGGCGGTGAACGCGGGCACGTTGCGCGCCACCTGGCGCCCCTCGCGGTCGTAGATCACGCCCCGGAACGGCTTCTCGGAGATGACCCGGATGCGATTGACCTCGGCCCGCTGGCGGTACTGGGCGCCGGAGGCGATCTGGATGTACCACAGCTGGCCGAGCAGGACGAGGAAGGCCAGCCCGATGGCCCCGTAGAGCACGGCCACCCGGGCCTCCCGGCCCCCTTCGCGGTCGCGCCCCTGCCCGCCAAGCGTTTGCGTCGCCATCGCTCTCGCTCTCGCTCTCGCCGCCTACCAGTCGACGGCGATCGTACGCCGCGTGCGCCGCTCGATGCGGGTGAGTAGCCAGAACGTCAGCGGGGCGAGCACGGTGTTGACGATGGCGCCCGGCACCACCACCAGGCGCAGGCTGGTCAGCCAGGGCACCGGCACCTCGTGGGTGCGCAGCAGGAAGAGGTAGAGCAGCCCGTAGAGGACGCTCGCCCAGAAGACCATCACCACCGGCAGGAGGGGGTTGTCGCGGAAGGCGCTGGCGTTTCCGGCGCTGCAACAGAAGGCGACGAGCACCAGGGCCAGGGCCGCCGTGCCGAAGGGAGCGCCGGAGAAGAGGTCGAGCAGCAGCCCGCCGACGAAGCCCCAGGGCAGGGCCTCCCGCCAGCCGCGCAGCACGGCCCAGATGACCACCATCTGCAGCACGAAGTCCGGGCGCAGCCAGGCGATGCCCAGCGCCGGGAAGAACGAGGACTGCAGGAGCACCGCCCCGAAGAGCAGGGGGGTGGCCACCCACCAGGGCGTCCCCATCAGGCCCGCCCGCCGCTCATAGCTTGGTCGGAGTGAAGCCGGTGTCCACCATCACCCGGCGCAGCTTCCGGAAGTCGACGAACGGCTCGACGATGGCCACCTGGAACATGTCCACGTCCTTCGTCTCCAGCTGGACGACCCGCCCGATGGGCACGTTCGCCGGGAAGGCCCCGCCGAGCCCGGAGGTGACGACGATGTCGTTCACCTTGACCGTCTCCGCCTGGGGGATGTGCTGCATCAGCAGGCGCCCGTCCGGCTGCCCCTTGAGGGTCCCGGTGGCCCCCGGCGTGCCCTGGATGGCCCCGATCACCGAGCTGCTGGGATCGACGATCATCAGCACAGTGGACGTGGTCGCGGTGCGCGAGACGACCCGCCCCACCAGCCCGGCGGTGGACTTGACCGTCATGCCGTCCTCGATCCCGGCGTCGGCCCCCCGGCCGATGACCACCTTGCCGACCAGGCTGCTGGAATCGAAGGCGATCACCTCGGCGGTCAGGAAGTCCTGTCCGGCGTTCTCCCGCGAGTAGCGTAGCTGCTCGCGGAGCTCCCGGTTCTCCAGCTCCGCCGCGCGCAGGGTGACGGTCTCCTTGACCAGCTCGTCCACCGTCTGGCGCAGGGCGGCGTTCTCCTCCCGCAGGTGACTCAGCTCGGACCAGCCGGAGAACAGCTCCGAGGCCGTCGAGGCCACCCGGCTGACGCCCACCTGCAAGGGAGCGATCACGCGCGAGGCGACGTCCCGCGGCGTGTCCAGCAGATGGCGGGCGTTGGCCAGCGTCGCCCCGATGGACAGCGCGACGAACAGCAGGAGCCAGGCGATCGGGCTGGGCGCCGGAACGATCGTGGCCGGCCGGCGCGGGTTCAGCAGGCTCACGTCCTCAGCCGGGCGTAGCTATCGGAAACGAACACCTTCTGATAGACCTCGATGTTCTCCAGGCACATGCCGGTGCCCCGGACGACGCACTGCAGCGGATCGTCCGCGATGTGCACCGGCATCTTGGTTTCTTCTTGCAGCCGGACGTCGAGCCCCTTCAGCAGGGCCCCCCCACCGGCCAGGATGATCCCCTGGTCCATGATGTCCGCCAGCAGCTCCGGCGGGGTCTCCTCGATGGACAGCTTCACCGCTTCGACGATCAGGTTGACCGGGCCGGAGATGGCGTCCCGGATGTCCCCCATGGTGACGTCCACTTCTTTGGGCAGGCCGCTGACCAGGTCGCGCCCGCGCATGCTCGTCCTGAGCTCCTCGACCACCGGGTAGGCCGACCCGGTGGCGATCTTGGTCTCCTCCGCCGTCCGCTCGCCGATGTACAGGTCGTGCTCGCGCCGGGCGAACTGCACGATCTGCTCGTCGATCTCGTCCCCGCCCACCCGGATAGAGCGGGAGAGGACGATCCCGCCGAGGGAGATCACCGCCACCTCGGTGGTGCCGCCCCCGACGTCCACGATCATGCTCCCGGCCGCCTCGTGGATCGGCAGCCCGGCGCCGATGGCCGCGGCCATCGGCTCCTCGATCAGGTACGCCTCACGCGAGCCGGCGTTCAGGGCGGCGTCCTGCACCGCCCGCTTCTCCACCTCGGTGACCCCGGAGGGGACGCCGATGATGACTCGCGGACGGGGCATGAAGGGCAACGGATCGTGGACCTTCCGGATGAAGTAGCGGAGCATGCTCTCCACCGTCTCGAAGTCCGCGATGACGCCGTCCTTGAGCGGGCGCACGGCGGTGATGTTCGCCGGCGTGCGCCCGACCATCTTCTTCGCTTCGGCCCCGACCGCGAGCACCCGGCCCGTGCGCCTGTCCGTCGCGACGACGGACGGCTCGGAGATCACGACGCCACGCTCGCGGACGTAGACCAGTGTGTTGGCGGTTCCGAGATCGATGCCGAGGTCTTTGGCAAAGAGCCCGAGCAGGGCGCTGAGCGGCGCCAGCATAGCTCCTCCGACTGCTCGCTGTGCGGGTGGCTACGGGTGGCTATAGAGTCGCTTCAGGGTGGTTACGGCGTGGCTACGGGTCGCTGGAGAGCGCGAATTGTACCCTCAACTCGTATGCAACTGCCCACCTTTGGGCCCGGAGTCGGCGATGTTCCTTTCGGGTCACCCGTAGCGCCGGTTGACCCGGGCACGATGCCTCAGCCGGCGGCCAGAAACTCGCGGCGCGCCGCCGCGTAGTCTTCCGGCCGGTTGAGGTTGACCAGGGCCAGGGCCGAGCCGGTCTCGCTCAACCGTACCCCGTCCGCGTGGCGGCGCAGGATCGCCCGCATCCCCTCCGCCGCTTCGTCCAGCTCGAGCAGCTCGGCGCGCAGACCGGGAGCGAACAGGACGGGGTGTCCCCGCCGGCCCTCGAACGCCGCCACCGTGATCGGCGCCCCACCGGCCAGATGGTCGGCGACGACCCGGCTGAGCAACGCCGCCGGGCGCGGCTGGTCGACGCCGAGCACGAGCACGTGGCACGCCTCCGGCAGGGCGGCGACGCCGGCCACGACGGAGGAGACCTTGCCGCTGCGGTAGGCGGGGTTGTCCACCGCCAGCAGGCGCCCGTCCGCCGGCAGCAGGGCGCGCAGCTCGTCCGACCGGTGACCGAGCACCACGGCCACGCGTTCTACCGGGGAGGCGAGCAGCTGGTCGACGGCGTAGGACAGCAGCGGGCGGCCGTCCCAGGGGAGCAGGGCCTTGAGCTGGCCCATGCGCGTGGACTCGCCGGCGGCGAGCAAGACGGCGCCGGCCGGCTCCCCGGCCCGGCCCCCGCGTTCACTCATCACGACCCCGAGTCTATGTCAGTCGCGCCCGGCCCGGCAGGGCCCCGCACCGCTACGCCGGATCTGAGCGTCGTCGTCGTCAGCTACAACGTCGCCCCCCTGCTCTCCCGGTCGCTCGAATCGATCCTCGCCCACCCCGTGGCGGGGATGGACGTGGTGGTGGTGGACAACGCCTCAGAGGACGGCAGCGCGGACCTGGTGCGGCAGCGCTTCCCCCGGGTCACCCTGGTGGCCAACCCGGACAACCGCGGCTTCGGCGCCGCCTGCAACCAGGGCGTCCGCTGCACCCGGGGGCGCTACATCCTGTTCGTCAATCCGGACGCCGAGGTGCGCGGGGAGAGCCTGGCGGCGGTGGTGCGCTTCCTCGACGTGCGCCCCCGGGCGGCCGTCGCCGGCGGGCGGCTGCGCTACGCGGACGGCTCGTTTCAGCACAGCGCCTTCCGCTTCCCCACCCTGGCCCAGATCTTCCTCGATTCGTTTCCGCTGAACTGGCGGCTGCAGGAATCCCGCCTCAACGGGCGCTATCCGCGGGAGTGGGACGGCGCCGCCTTTCCGATCGACTTCCCCCTCGGCGCCTTCTTCGCGGTGCGCCGGGCGGCGGCGGACGCGGTCGGCCTGTTCGACGAGGGGTACTTCATGTACGTTGAGGAAGTGGACTGGTGCTACCGCTTCAAGCGGGCCGGCTGGGAGGTGTGGCACTGCCCGGAGGCCCTGGCCGTGCACCACGGCGGCCGGAGCACCCGGCAGCGCCCGGCGGCCATGCGCGCGGCCCTGCGCGACAGCCGCCGGCGCTTCTACCGCAAGTACCGCTCGCCGGCCTTCAGGCTCGCCGCCGCGGCCATCGAGGCCGCCGCCGGAGTCGCCGGGCGTGACCGCTGAGCCCGCAGCGTCCTCCGAGTCCGTCGCGCCCGCGGCGCCCGCGGCGCCCGCGGCGCCCGGGGCGCCCGCCGTGGGCAGCGGTATCGCCGCCGTCGTCCTGGCCCGGGACGAGGCCGCCCACATCGTCGCCTGCCTGAGCACCCTGGAATGGGCCGCCGAGCGCCTGGTGGTCGTGGACGCCCGCAGCCGCGACGCCACCCCCGTGCTCGCCGAGGCCGCCGGGGCGCGCGTCGTCACCCACGACTGGGCCGGCTGGGCGGCCCAGCGGGACTTCGCCCTGGAGACGGCGACCCAACCCTGGGTCTTCTTCGTCGACGCCGACGAGCGGGTGCCCCCGAACCTGGCGGCGGAGGCCCAGAGCCGGGTGGCCCAGGCCGCCCGGTGGGGCGAGCCGGCCGGCTTCTGGGTGCCGCGCAAGAACATCATCATGGGCCGCTGGATGCGCCACGCCGGCTGGTCGCCGGACTACCAGCTGCGCCTCTTCCGGCGCGACCGCGGGCGCTACGATCCGGCGCGCCCGGTGCACGAGCTCGTGCTCCTGGAGGGCGAAGCGGGGCACCTGGAGCGCCTGCTCGTCCACCACAACTACGCTACCTGGAGGCAATTCTGGACGAAGCAGCGCCGCTACGCCCGGGCGGAGGCGGCCGCCCTCGACGCTCGGGGCGTGCGCGCCCGGGCGCGCAACTTCGTCCTCCAGCCCCTGCGCGAGTTCCGGCGCCGCTACTGGACGCTGGAGGGGTACCGGTCCGGCGCCCTCGGACTGGGCCTCAGCGCCGTGCTCGCCGCTGCCAACTTCCTGATGTACGCCGAGCTGTGGCGCCTCAACCATGACCGTGACCGCGACCGTGACCGACCAGGGCATTCAGCGCACCCGGCGCCGTCCGCCTGACCGCCCGGCGACGATCACTGCGGTCGTCCCCAGCTACAACGTCGCCTCCCTGCTGGAGCGCTGCCTGGCGGCCCTGCGCCAGAGCGACGCCGAGCTGCGCACGCGCGGCGACCGCCTGGACGTGGTGGTGGTGGACAACGCCTCCCGGGACGGCAGCGCGGACCTGGTGCGGCAGCGCTTCCCCCGGGTCACCCTGGTGGCCAACCCGGACAACCGCGGCTTCGGCGCCGCCTGCAACCAGGGCGCGGCGGGGGCCGGCGAGTTCGTGCTCTTCCTCAATCCGGACGCCGAGGTGGCCCCCGGGGCCCTGTCCGGCCTCCTGAGTACCCTGCGCGCCCGGCCGGGCGCGGCCATCGCCGGCCCCCGCCTGGTCTATCCCGACGGCTCGCCCCAGCCCACGCGGCGCCGCTTCCCCTCGCTCGACGTCCTGCTGCTGGAGAGCACGCCCCTGGAGTGGCGCCGGCCCGGCTGGGGGGCGCTCGAGCGCTACCGCCTGCGCGGGCAGCCGGAGGTCGCCGGACCGGTGGACTGGCTCTCCGGCGCCTGCCTGCTGCTGCGCACGGCCGCCTTCGCCGCCGTCGGCGGCTTCGACCCCGAGTTCTTCATGTACTTCGAGGAGGTCGACCTCGCCCGCCGCCTGGCCGCCCGGGGCTGGGAGTGCTGGTATCAGCCGGCGGCGGTGGTCGTGCACCACTCCAGCCGCAGCGCCGACCAGGATATCGCCTCCCGCGACCGGCGCTACTACACCAGCAAGTACCGCTACGTCGCCCGCTACTGGGGCCCGGCGGCGGCCGGCGCCGTCCGCCTCACCGGCGGCGCGGCGTTCGGCGCCGAGCTGGCCATCCAGGCCCTGCGCCGCGATCCGCCGCTCGTGCGGCGCTACGCCGCCCTGACCCGCTGGCACCTGACTCCCGGCGGGGCCTGATGCGCGTCGGGATCGTCAGCGGCGAGTACCCGCCGGACGTCGGCGGCGTCGGCGACCAGGCGGCCCGCCTGGCCGCCGAGCTCGCTTCCGGGGGACACGACGTGCAGGTGGTGACCTCCGCCCGGAACCGCTCCGCGCCCATCCCGGTGGCGGCCCCTACCGGCGCGGCGGGGGCGCCGCCGGCCCCACGCCCGCCCGGCCCCGCCGTG
>DATLLM010000499.1:0-8553 GCA_035537855.1 Chloroflexota bacterium
GGTCATGTCTGGGATGGAGACCGGAGCCGGGGCAGCGCCGGCCGCCGGGCCGCGGGTGACTCGAGGGCGGCTGCTGCGCCGCGCCGCCGTAGCGCTGGCCCCGCTGGCGTCCGGCGCCGGCCTCGCGGCCTGCGGCGGGCAGTCCGCCGCCCAGCCCCCGGCCGCGCCCTCCAGCCAGCCGGTGACGCTGGTGCTCAACACGGACTGGATCGGCGCCAGCCCGCGCGGGCAGGTGACGGAGGGCGCGCTCAAGGAGTACCGCACGCGCTTCCCCAACGTCACGGTGCAGACCGAGCCGCTCGACGGCGACACGGCGGACAAGCTGACCGCCCTGATCGTGTCCGACACCATCGGCGACGTCAGCCTGTGGACGCACCACCTGGTGGTCTACTTCGCCCGGCGCAACTTCTTCGCCGACCTGGGGCCCTACCTGAAAGCGAACGCCTTCTCCATGGACGACGTCTACTTCATCCCCGAGATCTGCTACTTCGAGAAGAAGCTGCTCGCCGTCCCCTTCCAGCTCAACCTGTTCGACTGGACGTACAACAAGACCCTGTTCCGCCAGAAGGGGATCGCCGCGCCGCCGGAGAGCTGGACCTTCGACCAGATGGTGGAGACGGCGCGGCGGCTGACCGATGCGGAGCAGAACGTGTGGGGGCTGGACTGGTCGATCACCACCGGCAACCCCAACCTGTGGGTCACCCCCATCCGGGCCAACGGCGGCGCCCTGCTCAATCCGGCCTTCACCAAGACCACCCTCAACGAGCCGGCGGCCGTCGAGACGGCGCAGCTCATCGTGGACGTGATCAACAAGCACCAGGCGGCGCCGGCGCGGCAGGTGGTGGCCGACCGGAAGCTCAGCTTCGGCGCGGGCAACTTCGCCATGGCGTTCGGCGTCGGCGTCGGCCGGGCGCTCGACCGGCAGATGGGCGACGGGGGGCAGGAGTGGGACTTCTTCACCTCGCCCACCTGGCCGAAGTCCGGCAAGAGGGGCGTGCAGGCCAACCTGCAGCCGCTGATCGTCCCGGCGGCGAAGAAGCAGCGCGAGCACGCCGTGCGGCTGGCCTTCTTCATGGGCGGCGAGTACGTCCAGGGCCTCATCGCCGACGCGGGCAACACCGCGCCGACGCTCAAGAAGCTGATCGACAGCGACCGCTACCTGCCGGCGACGCACCGGCGCAAGATCAGCCTGGACGGCAACGCCTACCGCTGGGGCATGGGCTCCAATTTCGAGCAGTACCTGCCCTGGCGGCGGGCGGTCGAGGCGGAGATCTTCAAGGGCTGGGACGGCCAGATCCCGGCGCGGGCGATGGCCGAGAGCGCGACGGCCGCCGGCGACGCGGCCCTGGCCGCCAACGGGGTGAAGGTGGGATGAGCGCCTCGCCGCCCGCTCCGGGCGCCTCGATCGCTCCCGCCGAGGGACTGCCCAACCCGGGGACGCGCTACGGCACGCAGGGGATGATCGCCTCGGCCTCCCCGGCGGCGGCCGCCGCCGGGATGCGCGTCCTGCTGGACGGCGGCAACGCTTTCGACGCCGCCGTCGCCACGGCCATGGTGGAGGGCCTGACCATCCCGATGATGTGTGGCCTGGGCGGGGACATGTTCGCCGTCCTCTACGACGCCCGCGGGCGCCGGGTGGTGGGGATCAACGGCAGCGGCGCCGCGCCGCGCCGGGCGACCCGCGCCTACTACGCCTCCCGCGGACACCGCACGATGCCCCGGGCGGGCATCCACGCCTTCTCCGTGCCCGGCGCGCCGCAGGCCTACTGGACGCTGCACCAGCGCTTCGGCACCCTGCCCTGGGCGCGACTCCTGGAGCCGGCCATCGTCCTGGCCGAGGAGGGGATTCCGGTCACCGAGCGCCTGGCCCGCACCTTCGCCAACGCCCAGCGCCACCTGTCCCAGACGGAGGAGGGCGCGGCCACGTTCTACCCGAACGGGAGGCCCCCGGCCGCGGGCAGCCGGCTGCGCCGTCCGGACCTCGGCCGCACCCTGCGCACGCTGGCGGCGGAGGGCGCCGGGGCCTTCTACGAGGGCGCCGTCGGCGCCGAGATCGTGCGGGCGGCGCAGGCGCACGGCAGCCTCTACGAGGCGGCGGACTTCGCGGCCCACGAGACGGAGGTCTACGAGCCGATCCACACCACCTACCGCGGGGTGCAGGTCTACGAGCCGCGTCCGGTCTCGCAGGGCCTGATCGTGCTGGAGACGCTGAACATCCTGGAGGGCTTCGACCTGGCCGCCAGCGGCTGGTGCACGGCGGACACCGTGCACCTGCTGCTCGAGGCGAAGAAGCTGGCCTTCGCCGACCGGATGCACTACGCCGGCGATCCGCGCTTCGTCGCCGCCCCGTTCGAGCGGCTGCTCTCCAAGACCTACGCGGCCGGGCGCCGGCGGGCGCTCGATCCCGCCCGGGCGGCGGCGCATCTGCCACCCGGACTGGCGGAGGAGGCCGCCGGGGACACGAGCCAGTTCTGCGTCGCCGACGGCCAGGGGAACGCCATCTCGTTCATCCACAGCCTGTGCGGCGGCTTCGGCAGCGGGATGGTCGCCGGCGCCAGCGGGGTGGTGCTGAACAACCGCGCCGGGCGGGGCTTCATGCTGGAGGAGGGGCACCCCAACGTCATCGCCGGGGGCAAGAAGACGATGCACACCCTCACCGCCTACCTGCTGATGCGCGACGGCGCCCTGTGGGGCGTCGGCGGCACGCCGGGCGGGGACAGCCAGCCCCAGTGGGCGGTGCAGGTCATCACCAACCTGATCGACTTCGGCCTCGGCCCCCAGGAAGCGGCCGACGCGCCGCGGTGGATCTCGCTGCCGGGGACGGACGAATCGGTCGAGCCCCGCCCGTACACGGTGGAGATCGAATCGCGCGTCGGGCGGGGCGTCCTGGCCGAGCTGGCCCGGCGGGGGCACACGGTGGTCGACGTCGGCCCCTGGGGCTGCCGCAGCGCGGTGCAGGTGATCCTGCGCGGCCCGGACGGCGTGCTCGCCGGCGGCTCCGACCCCCGGGTCACCGCCGGCGGCCTGGCGCTCGGCTTCTGAGCCCCGCCGGCCGGGCCGGCCGGCCCGGCCGGGCGCTAGACTGAGCGCACCGGCGGCGCCCCCGAGGCGCCGGCCGCGGGGGAGGGGCGTGCGATGAAGCGCGGGCCGTCGCAGCGTGAGGGTGCCGGCAGCCTCCTGGGGAGGCGCCGTCTGCTGGGGGCCGGCGGCGCGGCGGCGGGCGCCGCCCTGCCGCTCGCCCTCGGCGCCGCCTGCGCCCCCGGCGGCGCGGCCCCGGCCGGGAAGCCGCAGGGCAGCGTCGAGGCCTGGACGGTCTGGGACGGCACGCGCGAGGCGCTGATGAACCAGCAGATCGAGGACTTTCAGCGCCTCGTCCCCGCGGTCACCGTGCGCCACAGCCTGGTGCAGCAGGCCCAGATGTACGACAAGTACACCAGCGCCATCGCCGGCGGGACGTCCCCGGACAGCGTGATGGTGCACGGGCGGATGCTGCCGGCGATGGCGGACCGGGGGCAGCTCGTGGCCCTGGACGCCTACGCGCGCCGGGACGGCCTGAAGCCGGCCGAGGTCTGGTACGAGCCGGAGTGGCAGGGGCAGCTCTGGCGGGGGAAGGCCTACGGGCTGCCCCTGGCCTCAGGCGGCGGGAACTTCGTCCTCTACTACAACCGCAGCCACTTCCAGGAGGCGGGACTCGATCCGAACGCGCCGCCGAAGACCTGGGCGGACCTGGCGACGGCGGCCGAGCGCCTGACCCAGCGCGGGGGCGGGCGTCTCGGCTACGCCTCGGGCGGGCTCTGGACGGAGTACCTCTCCTGCAACGCCGGGCGGCTGTTCGGCAACGACCTGACCCGGGTGGCCTGGAACGCGACCGAGGGGGTCGAGTCCGCCCAGTACGAGCTCGACCTGGAGCGGCGCCTGCACGGCGGACGGGCCGGGCTGGCCGAAGCGCTCGGCGGGCAGACGCAGGTGCAGGCGTTCGCCTCGGGCAAGCTCTCCATGCTCAACAACGGCGTCTACTTCGCTTTCTACGAGCTGAAGCAGCTGGCCCCCGATCTGCCCTACGGCGCCGCCGCGTTCCCCTACAACGGCTCGAACCCGCGGGCCAGATCCCTCAACTTCTCCGACGGCGGCTGGGGCTACAGCGTCCCCCAGGGCGCCCGCAACCCGGACGCCGCCTGGGAGTGGCAGAAGTACGCCTGCGCCGGCGAGGGCAACCTCAAGTTCTTCCTCGCCCAGGGCCGGCCGACGCCGGTCAAGCGCCACAACGAGCGCCCCGAGTTCCGGCAGGCCTCGCCCTACTTCGACGTCCTCGTGGCCACCCTGCACAACCAGGCCCTGGCCGGGGTGACGCCGGCCTGGCCGGAGATCCGCACCGTGCTGACCCAGATGGTGGCCGACATCGGCGCGGGCAAGGTGGGCCCGAAGGACGGACTGGACGGGGGCGCGAAGCAGGCGCAGCTCCTGCTCGACCGCTTCGCCGCCGGCAGCGGCAAGTAGCGGCCGCGCTCGGCCGGGCTTGAGCCCCCGCGCCGGGGCGCCGCCGGTGGCCGGCTTCACAAGTCCCGGCCGGACTGGTACAACGCCCCGCCGGCGAGCAGCGGGCGCGCGGCGGCCGGCAGCGACGCAGTGGGGAGTACCAGCCTGCGCGGGACGTGACCCGCCAGGAGGAGGATGCACCGTGATCCGTACCTTGAACGACGCGTCCCCCGTCCGGCCGGCGGCGCCGGAAGCGCCCCCCGACCCCGCCCCGGCCGGCGCCGGCCGGGCGAGCGTCACCCGGGTCACCCGGGGCCGGTTCCTGGCCGCCGCCGGCGGCGGCCTGGGCGCGGTGGCCCTCGCCGCCTGCGGCGCGCCGGCCGGGGCGCCCGCGGGCGGGCCGGCGCAGCCGGCGCAGCCGGTCTCGGTCGAGTACTGGAGCACGCTGCCCACCACCCACCCCGAGGGCAAGGGCCGCATGGAGGCGATGAAGCTCTCCGAGGCGGCGAACGCCGAGCACGTCAAGGTCAGGTACGAGCAGGACGGGGGCACCAACTGGGAGAAGATCGTGGCCGCGCTCACGGCCGGCAGCCCGCCCGATCTGCTCGTCTTCCGGCCGAACAACGCCGCCGCCCTGGCGGACATGGGCGCCGGGGCGGACGTGGAGTCCGAGCTGAAGACGCAGGCCCAGTGGGCCAAGACGCGCCCCCAGGTGTCGCAGACCCTGCTCGACGGCATCACCTGGCGGGGCAAGCTGGTGGGCCTCCCCCTGTACACCGTCAACCTGGCGATGATGTACGCCCCCGAGCACCTGGAGAAAGCGGGCGTCCCGGCGCCGGCCGCCACCTGGACGTGGAACGACTTCGAGTCGATCGCCAAGCGGGCGGCGCGGCCCCCGGACGTCTGGGGGCTGGACCTGGCCTGGGACACCACCAACTGGCAGATCTGGGCCGGGAGCAACGGGGCGCGCTTCATCAACAAGGAGCAGACGAAGATCAGCTACACCCAGCCGGAGAGCCTCAACGCGGTGGAGTTCCTCTCCAAGCTGACCCACGGCCTGGGGCTGGTGCCGCTCGAGCCGGCGGGGGAGCTGCTGGTCAAGGGGCAGACGGTGTTCGAGCGCCAGGGGCCCTACCGCATGCCGGTGCTGCGCGAGGCGGGGGTGCGCTTCGAGCCCCTGCTGATGCCCCGCGGGCCGGACCGGCCGACGCCGTACAACCTGGCCTCGATGTACAGCTTCCTCTTCTTCAAGTCCGCCGACCCGGCGCGGCGCAAGGCGGCGCTGCAGGTGGCCCTGGGCTGCCTCGCGGACGAGCCGCAGACGGCGATGTGCCGCATCCACCTGGGGATGCCCGTCTCCAGGGGGGCGCAGCAGTCGGCCGGCTTCCAGCAGTACCTGGCCCAGGACCGGCAGATGAAGACCTTCGCCGAGATGATGCCCTCGGTCGACGTCTACCCGGCGGTGCCCAGCCTGGAGCAGATGTGGACGCTGCGCACGGACGCCATGGTCAAGGTGTTCAAGCGCCAGGACAACGCCCGCAACGCCATGCTGGACTGCGAGCAGCAGACCCAACGCCTGCTCGACCAGGACCTGGCGGCGAAGAAGTAGGCGCCGGCGGCGGGGGGAAAGCGGCCGCGGCCGGTGCGCCCGGAGGGGCCGCGGCCCCCCCCACCCGCACCGCGACTGGCCGCCGACTGGCCGGGTGCGGGTACGCTTGCGTGGTGACCAAGACACTCGTCGTCGCCGAGAAGCCGTCCGTCGGCCAGGACCTGGCCAAGACGCTTCCGGGGACGTTCAAGAAGCACGAGGGCTACCTCGAGGCGGACGGCTACGTGGTGACCTGGGCCGTCGGCCACCTCGTCACGCTCGCCGAGCCGGACGAGTACGACGCGCGCTACAAGAAGTGGCGCAAGGCCGACCTGCCCATCCTGCCGGAGGCGTTCAAGCTGGCGCCGGCGGACGAGCGGGCGGGCAAGCAGCTGGCGGTGATCCAGGGGCTGATGCGCCGCCCGGACGTGGACCGGGTGATCAACGCCTGCGACGCCGGGCGGGAGGGCGAGCTGATCTTCGCCTACATCTGGCAGACCGCCGGCGTGGACAAGCCGGTGGAGCGCCTGTGGATCTCCAACCTGACGGCGCGGGCCATCCGCGACGGCTTCGAGCACCTGCGCCCCGCCGCCGAGATGGCCCGCCTGGAGGAGGCGGCCCGCTCCCGGGCGGAGGCGGACTGGCTGATCGGGATGAACGCCACCCGCGCCGCCACCATCCGCGGGCGCTCGGCGCTCGGCGGCGTCGTCTCCCTGGGGCGCGTCCAGACCCCCACCCTGGCCCTGCTCGCCAACCGCGAGTCGGAGATCCGGGCGTTCGTGCCCGAGGACTACTGGCTGGTGGGGGCCACCTTCGAGGTGCGGGACGGCGCCCGGGACGGCGCCCGCTACGTCGGGCGCTGGTTCCGCGGCGAGCAGACCCGCCTGGACGCGGCCGCCGAGGCGGAGGCGATCGTCGCCCGCGTCGAGGGCAAGCCGGGCGCGGTCGCCGCGGCGGAGCGCAAGGAGCAGAGCGAGGCGCCGCCCCTGCTCTACGATCTGACC
Source organism: Chloroflexota bacterium (assembly GCA_035537855.1). GTDB lineage: Bacteria > Chloroflexota > UBA11872 > UBA12225 > UBA12225 > DATLLM01. Next base: position 7,069 of record DATLLM010000499.1, read on the forward strand.
AGCCTGCAACGGGACGCCAACCGGCGCTTCGGCTTCGCCGCCTCCCGCACCCTGCGCGCCGCCCAGTCCCTGTACGAAGACAAGAAAGCCCTGACCTACCCCCGCACCTCGTCGCGCTACCTGCCGGGCGACCTCGTGCCGCAGCTCAAGGCCACGGCCGAGACGCTCGAGCCGCACGGCGCCTACGCCGACGCCGCCCGCTACGTCCTCGGCCTGGACGCGCTGCCCCTGCGGCGGGTGGTGGACGACGCCAAGATCGGCGACCACCACGCCATCGTCCCCACGGTGGCGACGCACGCGGTTGAGGGCTTCAGCCCGGACGAGCAGCGCATCTTCGACCTCGTGGCGCGGCGCTTCCTGGCCGTCTTCCACCCCCCGGCGCGCTACGCCCGCACCACCGTGATCACCGAGGTGGAGGGGGAGACGTTCCGCACGCAGGGCCGGGTGACCCTCGAGGTCGGCTGGCGCGGCGTCTACGGCGCCGTGCCGGACGAGCCGGGCCAGCCCCAGGAGGACGAGGAGGAGCGCGGCGAGCTCCCCCAGCTGACGCCAGGGCAGTCCGTGCGCTGCGTCGCGGCGGAGAGCGAGCAGCGCACCACCACCCCGCCGCCGCGCTACAACGAGGCCACCCTCCTCTCGGCGATGGAGACGGCCGGCAAGCTGGTGGACGACGAGGCCCTGCGCGAGGCCCTCAAGGAGCGCGGGCTGGGCACCCCGGCCACCCGGGCGGAGATCATCGAGACCCTCATCCGCCGGCAGTACGTCGAGCGCCACGGCAAGGACCTGACCCCGACCCCCAAGGGGATGCAGGTGATCGCCCTGCTGGGGTCGCACCCCTTGACCTCGGCCGACCTGACCGGCGACTGGGAGAAGCGCCTGAACGAGATCGAGCAGGGGCGGGTCGACCGCCCCGGCTTCATGCACGGCATCGAGGACTTCACCCGCAGCACCGTCGAGCAGATCGTCAATCTCGATCCGGGCGACCTGCGCCCGGAGCGGGCGGAGCTGGGCCTCTGCCCCCGCTGCGGCGCGGAGACCGGCGAGGTGATCCGGGAGAACCGCCGGGCCTACGGCTGCACCAGCTGGAAGAGCGCCGCCGAGCCCGGCTGCGGCTTCGTCATCTGGAAGACCCTCGCCGGACGCACCATCTCCGCCGAGGAGGCCCGCCAGCTGCTGGCGAACGGGCGCACGGACGACGTGCTGGCCGGCTTCCGCAGCAAGGCCGGGCGCCCCTTCCGCGCCCGCCTGCTGCTGGACGCGGAGGGCAAGGTCACCTTCGACATGCCGGCCCGCCCGGGGGGCAAGGGCGCCGCGGACGGCGCCGCCCGGGACGGACAGGACGGCCAGGCCGGGGACGGCCCGACCCCCGAGGAGGCGGCGCAGGCCGAGGGCGCGGCGAACGTCCAGCCCGAGCCCGCCTTGGCCGTGGCGGCGGCGCCCAACGGGACGACCAACGGGGCGGCGGGAGCGACGAACGGGACGGGG
>DATLLM010000500.1:0-8674 GCA_035537855.1 Chloroflexota bacterium
CGTCGGGGGCGACCGGCGCGGCGGCTGGCCCCGCTTTCGCGGAGGGGTTCATACGGTCAAGTGTACGGGCGGTCGCGCCGCAGCGTGCGCCCGCCCCCGGCGGCAGTCGGGCGGCCCGCGGGCGCGGCCGCGGCCGCGCCCTGGTACAGTGCCGGCCGGGGCGAGTCGTTCGAGACGGGAGGGAGAGGCCGATGGCCGAGGGCTACGCGCGACCCGAGCTGCTGGTCGAGACCGACTGGCTGGCCGAGCACCTCGACGATCCCGGGCTACGGATCGTCGACGCGGACGCGCCCGAGGCGTACGCCAGGGCCCACATCCCGGGCGCCGCCGGCCACCCGGACGCCAACATCACCCTCAAGACCGCCCGGGGCGCGCCGTTCCTCATGGAGCCCGAGGCGTACGCGGCGGCGATGAGCCGGTTGGGGATCGGGGACGACACGGCGGTGGTGGTGTACGACGCCAGCGCGGGCCTCCACGCGGCGCGGCTGTGGTGGACGCTCGCCTACTACGGGCACCGCAACGTGCGGCTGCTCAACGGGGGCTGGCACAAGTGGCTCCTGGAAGGACGGCCGGCGACGATGGCGCCGCCAACCGAGCGGGCGGGGGCGGCAGCGGCCCGGTTCACGCCGCGAATCGATCCCGGCCTGCTCACCGACGGCCCCCGGCTGCGGGCGGCGATCGGGCAGGCCGGCGTTGCGCTCCTGGACGTGCGCACCGAGGCCGAGTGGACCGGGGCAGCCGACCGCGGGAACGCGCGCCGGGGCCACCTGCCCGGGGCGGTGCACCTGGAGTGGATCAACCTCGTCACCGCCGACGACCGGCGCATCTTCAAGCCGGCGGCGGAGCTGCGGGCGATGCTGGGGGCGCTCGGCGTGACGCCGGACAAAGAGGTCCACGTCTACTGCCAGGCGGGCATCCGGGCGTCGCACAGCACGTTCGCCCTGAAGCTCCTGGGCTACGAGCGGGTCCGGAACTACGACGGCTCGATGCGGGACTGGGCCAACCAGGAGGACACGCCGCTCGTGGTCTGAGGCGCGCGCGCCGGACGGCGACGACCGTGACGCCCCGGACCGCACTTGCGTTCCGGGCCCGACGGGTTCACCATTCCCGAGGTGACGGTGATACGGGACTGGCTGGACAGGTTCTCGCAGCCCATCGTGCCGCTGCTGCTGGTCTGTGGCTTCCTGCTCGCCATGGCCGGGGGCGTCAACAGCCTGCGCCTGGCGGCCTTCGGCGACACCGCGATCAATCCGGCGATGGCGTGGCCGCTGTTCGGCCTGGGCGTGGCCTGCTTCGCCGTCGGCGTGGTCCTGTACGTCGTGGACCAGGCGCATGGCCCCCCGGCCGCCCTCCCGGACGACTTCAAGGCGACCCTGGGGACGCGCGCGAACCGCCTGTTCCCGACCCAGGCCCACGTCCTCGCTCAGCTGCGGACGGCCCTGCTCGCCCGCGAGGGTCCGGACCAGGAGTGGATGCGGGACGACGACGTGCACACCCTCATCCGGCAGCGCGTCCCCGAGATCGCGCACGCGACCAGGGGCGAGCTGTTCTACCGGCTGGAGTACCTCCGCCTGCTCGGGTTCATCGCCGCCGCGCCCGAGCGGGGGGCCGGGCCCGACACCCTGCGCTTCCGCTACCGGCTCACGCCGGCCTACCGCGACGAGATCGAGAAGGGGCGCGGCGCCCGCGCGGAGCTGCGGATCAGCGCGGCGGCCCCGCCCGGCCCCGGCGGCGACGCCGAGCAGCGGCCGTAGCCGGGCCGGGCAGCGCCTCACTCCTCGCCGTCGAAGTAGCCGACGTCTGTCGGCCGGAAGTAGCGGTCCCCGCCGTCCGGCAGGGCGAAGCCCCACTTGCCGGAGTCGGGGTAGTGCCAGACGTCGGCGGGCGCGTTGTTGGCGATCACGTAGTACAGCAGGTCGGTCGCCCCGTCGTTCGCCAGCTGGTGCGCCTCGCCCGGCGGGCACAGGACGCAGTCGCCGGGCGCGAGGGGGGTGCGCCGCCGCCCGGCGCGCAGGGTGCCGCTGCCGGCGAGGATCAGGTAGCACTCCCACTCGGCCGCGTGGCTGTGGAAGGGGTAGTTGGCTGCGCCCGGGGGCAGGCGCACCAGCTCCACCTCGAACGGCGGGGGTCCGGGCAGCCTGGGCCCCGCCCCGCGGCCCGCGAGGGCGCCCCACAGGTCGCGGCAGAAGCGGCGGAAGGTCCCCCGGGGGGAGGTGCGCTCGATCCACGGCAGGTCGTTCTGGTTGACGCGTTTCATCGCCACCCATTGTGCGCGTACCGCGCGCCCGGGCGTGCTCCGGCGGCGCGATGCGCCGGAGCACGCGCCGCCCCGCCGGTGGCTCCGCCGGCGGGGCCACCGGCGGCGGGCGCTGCTGCGGGCTCAGCGCTCAGGCGCTGGCCGCGGCCGCGACCGCCCGCGCGCCCGGCTCCTGCGCGGCCCGGTCGAAGCGATCGAGGTTCATCACCTTCGTCCAGGCCGCCACGAAGTCGCGCACGAACTTCTCCTTCGAGTCGTCGCTCGCGTAGACCTCCGAGATGGCCCGGAGCTGGGAGTGCGAGCCGAAGACGAGGTCGACGGCGGTGGCCGTCCACTTGCGCTCGCCCGTGGCGCGGTCGCGCCCCTCGTAGACGCCGGCGGCCGCATCGGACGCCTTCCACTCCGTGCGCATGTCGAGCAGGTTGACGAAGAAGTCGGGCGTCAGCGTCTCCGGCCGGTCGGTGAAGACGCCGTGGGCCGACCCGTCGAAGTTGGCGTTCAGGGCCCGCAGGCCGCCGACGAGCGCCGTCATCTCGGGAGCGGTCAGCGTCAGCATGAACGCCCGCTCCACCAGCCCGTGCTCCGCCGGCAGTTCCTCTCCGGCGCGCAGGTAGTTGCGGAACCCGTCGGCGCTCGGCTCGAGCACGGCGAACGACTCGACGTCGGTGTGCTCCTGCGACGCGTCCGTGCGCCCCGGCGCGAACGGGACGGTGACGTCGTACCCGGCGTTCTTCGCCGCCTGCTCGACGGCCGCGCACCCGCCCAGCACGATCAGGTCGGCGAGGGAGACGTGCGTCCCGTCTGTCCGCGAGCGGTTGAAGTCCTGCCGGATCCGCTCGAGGGTCTGCAACGCAGGGCCGAGCGCGGCCGGGGCGTTGACCTCCCAGTCCTTCTGGGGAGCGAGGCGGATGCGGGCCCCGTTCGCCCCGCCACGCTTGTCGGTGCCGCGGAAGCTCGCCGCCGACGCCCAGGCGGTGGAGACCAGCCGGGAGAGGGAGAGCCCGGACGCCAGGAGGGTGCGCTTGAGGGCGGTGGCGTCCGCCTCCCCGATCAGCGGGTGATCGACCTCGGGGACGGGGTCCTGCCACGGCTGCGGCTCCGGAACCCACGGACCGAGGTAGCGCGTGACGGGCCCCATGTCGCGGTGCAGCAGCTTGTACCACGCCCGGGCGAAGGCGTCCGCGAGCTGATTCGGATTCTCGTGGAAGCGCGCCGCGATCGGCGCGTAGATCGGGTCGACCTTCAGGGCCAGGTCCGTCGTCAGCATCATCGGGGCGTGCCGCTTGGACGGGTCGTGCGCGTCCGGCACGGTGCCCTGGGCCGCCGCGTCCGTCGGCGTCCACTGCTTCGCCCCGGCGGGGCTCGTCGCCGGCGCCCAGTCGTACTTGAGCAGGTTATCCAGGAAGCCGTTGTCCCACTTGGTGGGCTCGTTCGTCCAGGCGCCCTCCAGACCGCTGGTGATCGTGTCGGGGCCCTTGCCGCTGCCGGCGGAGTTCTTCCAGCCGAGGCCCTGGTCCTCGAGCGGGCCGCCCTCGGGCTCCGGACCGACGTGCTCCGCGCTCGCGGCGCCGTGGGTCTTGCCGAACGTGTGGCCGCCGATGATGAGCGCGGCCGTCTCCTCGTCGTTCATCGCCATACGGCGGAAGGTCTCGCGAATGTCTCGGGCGGCGGCCAGCGGGTCCGGGTTGCCGGCGGGCCCCTCCGGATTCACGTAGATCAGGCCCATCTGCACGGCGCCGAGCGGGCCGCTGAGGTCCCGCTCGCCGCTGTAGCGCTCGTCTCCGAGCCAGGTGTCCTCGGGGCCCCAGAAGATCTCCTCCGGCTCCCAGATGTCCTCCCGCCCGAAGCCGAAGCCGAAGGTCTTGAACCCCATCGATTCCATCGCCACGTTGCCGGCGTAGACGAGCAGGTCGGCCCAGGAGATCTTCTGGCCGTACTTCTGCTTGATCGGCCAGAGCAGGCGGCGCGCTTTGTCGAGGTTCGCGTTGTCCGGCCAGCTGTTGAGGGGGGCGAAGCGCTGCGCGCCGCTGCCGCCACCGCCGCGGCCGTCGGCGATGCGGTAGGTGCCCGCGGCGTGCCACGTCATGCGGATGAGGAGCGGCCCGTAGTGGCCGTAGTCGGCCGGCCACCAGTCCTGCGACGTCGTCATCACCTCGATGAGGTCCCGCTTGAGCGCGTCGAGGTCGAGGGTCTTGAACGCCGCCGCGTAGTCGAAGTGCCCGCCCATCGGATCGGACTGGGGCGAGTGCTGGTGGAGCACCGAGAGGTCCGGCTGATTCGGCCACCAGTCTCGATTCGTCCGGGGCCGGGACGGCTTCGGAGTCGGGGCGGGGATTACCGGGTTCTCGCTTTCGCTGCCTCGATCAGACACGTCGGTCCATCTCCTCTCTGGTTGTTTGGTTGTTTCCGACTGATGATCCCATGGAAACGGCGTCACGCGTGCCGCCGGCCGCCGGCGCCCGATGGGGCCGGAGCGGGCCGGGCCGGCGGCGAATCCGCCGGCGCAGCCGGGCGCGCCCTCGCCCCCGGCGAGGACCGCCTGGACCCTCCCCCGGAGGTCACTCGTCCCGGCGGGAGGCGTCGCCGGAGCGGCACGGTACGCCGGACCTCCGGGCCGCCGTTCAGGCGTCCCGCCGCGCGCCGGGGCCGCCGGCGGCGCCCGGCGCCACGTCTCCCCGGCAGCGGGGGCACAGCCCCCGGAACGTGACCAGGGCCTCCTCGATCAAGTAGCCGTGGGCGCTCGAGGGCTCGAGGCAGGGCGCCACGCCGACGACGCAATCGACGTCGGCGGTGGCCCCGCACCGGCGGCAGAGCACGTGGTGGTGGTTGTCGCCGACCCGGACCTCGAACTGCGCCGGCTGCCCGGGGAGCTCGATGCGGCGCAGCAGCCCGATCTCGGTCAGAACCCGCAGGTTGTCGTACACGGCCTGCGTGGACAGGCTGCCCAGCCGGGGCCGCACGGCGACGGCGACGGCGTCGGCGTCGAGATGCCGGTTCACGCCCGCCAGCGCCTTGAGGACGGCGAGCCGGGCGGCGGTCACCCGCAGCCCCGCCGCCCGGAGCCGCAGCGAGAGCTCGCCCGCCTCGCCTGTACCGCCCGCCTCCACGGGCCTAGAATAGGTCTTAGGTCAGAACCCGTCAAGTATGCGAGCCGGTCGGGCTGACCCGGTCCGCGCGGGGCGCGCCGGCGCCCCCCGCCGCCAGAGGACGCGATTGGCGCCCGCGATGGGCAGCACGCCCACCCGGGCCCCCGGCGCCAGCGATTGCAGGTGGCGCAGCCACGCCTCCCGACTCCGCGGCACCCCGTCGAGCGGGAAGACGCAGCAAGGGACGACCGCGAAGTCGACCCCGAGCGCCACCGCCGCCCGGACGGCCGGCTCGGTCGCCGCGTCCGGGTGGAGCGCCGCCACCAGGTCGAACGGGCGCAGGTCGGTGTCCTCAACCCGCCGGCTCAGGCGCTCGACGCCGCCGGCGTGGCCCGTGCGCACGGCGCGCTTGCGGAGCGTGCGCCGAATCCACCGCGGGAGCGCGGCCGGGCGGGGGTCGACGACGACCGGCCGGAAGTCAAGCTCGGCGAGCCAGAAGGCCAGCTCGCCGTGCCCGCCGGCGACGTCGGCCACCGTGGTCGCCGCCGGGAACGTGTGGCGGAGGAAGCGCGCGAATGCCTCGAACCTGCGGGGGTCGCCCATGGCCGTCCGTCTCCTGTGCGCCGCCGCGGCGGGGCACAGGGACGGGGGCCGGCTACAACGTCGAAGGTCGCGACGAGAGCAAGGCGCACCATCCAGGTGCGCCCCCTCCCGTAGCGACCTCTAGCGTCATCTCTACGTCTCGGGGGTTCCGATCCGCGGGCTATGCGGTTGTCGGCGACCCCGCCGGGGCCGCCGGAGCGGAGTATAGCGCGGTCGCCGGATCAGGCGTCGGGCGTGGCGACGGCAGCACGCCGGTCGCCCCCGCCGCGGCCCCCGCCTCTACCGGGCAGCGACCACGGGGAGCTGCGCGCGCAGCCGGAAGTGCGTCACGCCGTGCGCGAAGGGCTCGCCGATCCAGGCCTCGAAGCCGGGCTGGTGGTCCGGCACGAAGCCGCTGCGGGGGAGCCACGTGCGGTAGAGCCAGTCGAGCGCGCGGAGCTCGAGCTCGACGGAGCCCGCGATGTCGAGCTCGGCCACCCGCATGGCCGGGAAGCGCGTCTCGCTCACGCCCGCCCCGAGCGGGGCGTCCTCCGGGACCTCGACCCCGACGTCGTAGCGGCACCGCGCGAGCGGGACGATCTCGGGATCGTCCCACTGGTAGCCCAGCCACTGCCCGCCGGCGAGGCCCCGCGCGCGCGCCCAGGCCATCATGCGCCTCGCCGCCTGCAGCACGCGGTCGCCCTCGTACGGCCGGAAGACGCGCACGTAGGCGACGCGGCGCGCCGGCAGGTCGCGCAGGCGCACGCGGAAGCCGTCGGGGTTGGCCCCCGCGGGCAGCCGCGCGAGGCGCTCCCCGTTGGGCAGCGCGCCCATCATCGCGGCGCGTCCGGCGCGCCGGAAGCCGTCGACGTCGAAGGCCCGCGGCGGCACGCCGAAGCGGCTGCGGAAGCGGCGCGAGAAGTTGGAGCTCGAGCCGAACCCGCAGGCGAGCGCGACCTCGGTCAGCGTGCGGCGCTCGCCGTGCGCCATGAGGGCGAGGGCCGCTTCGAGGCGGACGCGCGTGGCGAAGGCGTGCAGCGTCTCGCCGACGAGCGCGCGGAAGATGCGGTGGAAGTGGTAGGGCGAGAACTGCGCGACTCGCGCTACCTCTTCGAGCCGGAGCGGCGCGGACGGGTTCTGCACGACGTAGTCGATGGCGCGGTTGACGCGATCGACGTAGTCGAGACGCGCAAGATCTGGCAAGTCGGCCACCCCGCCGTCACGATACAGTCGGCGGCATGACCACACCACCCCAACCGCCCCTCGGGAACTTCTCGGTGAGCCTCGCGGTGAAGGACCTCGACGCGTCCCGCGACTTCTACCAGAAGCTGGGCTTCGCGGTCATCGCCGGCGACGCGACCCAGCACTGGCTGATCCTCCAGAACGGCAGCGCCACCGTCGGCCTGTTTCAGGGCATGTTCGAGCGCAACATGCTGACCTTCAACCCGGGGTGGGACAGCGCCGGCAACCCCCTGGCGGCCTTCACCGACGTGCGCGAGCTGCAGCGGCGGATCAAGGCCACGGGCATCACGCCGGCGGCCGAAGCCGACGAATCGACCAGCGGCCCCGCCAGCTTCGTGGTGATCGACCCGGACGGCAATCCGATTCTCTTCGACCAGCACGTGTAGCCGCGGCGCCCCGCCGCGCCGCGAGCGCCGCCGGCCGCGCCGCGAGCGCCGCCGGCCGCGCCGCGCGGATTCGGATCGCGGACAGCGAATGATTCTCTCTTGACGAAAGGTTTGGCATTAGGCTAACCTAACCTTCGGCTTTAGGGGCGGCTTCGCTCCGGAAGCACGAGCCGCCGGGCGCCGGGTGCGGGCGCCGTCTGGAGGCGGCCGGAGCGAGTGGGGAGGCGTTCGTGCAGATCATCCGCCGGCTGGTCGGTCCCGTGTTGCTGCTCCTGCCCCTGGCGCTCGAGGCCTGCGCGGCCGAGCAGCGCCCGACGAACACCACCAGCGTCAGCGCCCCGCTCGACGCCGCCAGGCCGATGGCCGGCTTAGAGCCGGAGCCGATCACCATCCCCCAGAGCGCGCAGTCCGCCGCCTACAACACCCTGCGCACGGCCCTCAACGAGGGGACGGCGGCGATCGACGGCGGCGACCGCGCGAAGACCGGGGACGCCCTCGCCCGCTCCCGCGCCGGCTACGAGAGCGACTTCGTCGCCCCCACCCGGAGCGCCGACGCCGACCTGAACGACCGCATCCTCAAGGCCGACGACGCCATGGCCGCGGCGGCGAAAGACGGCGCCTCCCCCGCCTACCGCATCAGCCGCTACGTGATCGACGTGGGCATCCTCCGCCTGGCCACCCTGCGCACGCGGGCCCTGCTCGGCAGCGGGGACCGGTCCGAGGCGGAGAAGTGGTTCTCGGTGGTCGCCAACCGCTTCGACCTGGCCAAAGACGTGCAGCCCCTCGGCGCCGCCTGGAAGCGGGTGCAGAGCGGGCCGCTCGACGCGGCCACCCAGAAGGTGGTCAACCTCTCCCTCGGTGGCTACCTGGCCACCAAGATGCGCGGCGAGCTCAAGGGGGCGGTCGGCGGGCTGGACGAGAAGAACGCGGCCAAGGCCCGCTGGGAGCTGTCCGGCGGCATGGCCTACTACGACGCCATCAAGGAGATCGTCCAGCAGCAGCTCGGCGCCGGCGGGGCGAAGAAGATGCTGGAGTCGCTCCAGGGCGCGGACACGGCCATCGTGGGCGAGGACGACGCCCGGGCCCGCACCCTGCTGCAGACCGTCACCGCCCAGCTGGAC
>DATLLM010000501.1:0-3472 GCA_035537855.1 Chloroflexota bacterium
GACCACCACCCCGGCGGCGAGGCCGACGATCCCCAGCGAGGGCCCCAGGAGCAGCGCCGCGGCGATGATGCACAGGTTATAGAGGGTCGGCGCGACGGCGGGGTAGACGAAGTGCCCCTGGACGTTCAGGTAGCGGGAGATCACCTCGCCCAGCCCGAAGAGCACCGGCTGGAGCAACAGAATCCGCACCAGGGTGGTCAGCAGGGCCTGCTGCTCCGGACTGAAGCCGGGGCCGAGGAAGGGCGCGAGCACGGGGGCGAACACGATCCCGAGCAGGGCCCCGAGGACGGCGACCACCCCGACGGCGTTGAAGACGTTCGCCGCCAGCCGGGCGGCCGCGGCCGGAGAGCGCCCGGCGCGGTACTCGGCGAAGACGGGCACCAGCGCGGAGCCGAGCGCGCCGCCGGCGACCAGATTGAAGACCAGATCGGGGATGCGGAACGCGGCGAAGTAGACGTCCGACTCGCCGGTGGCCCCGAACTGGCCGTAGACGACCACGTCCCGCAGCAGGCCGACCAGCCGGCTGGCGACGAACCCGCTGAGCAGAATGACGGCGGCCTGGGCGATGCGCCGCCCGGCCCCCTGCGTATCAGATCCTTGCGTTGCGATGGCGACCATGATTCGTTCGTTCGCCCGCGTCACGGTCGGCCGCTTCGCCGGCGACGCCGATAGTATGGACTGCGACCCGAATGGGGCAACGGGCGGCCGGCCCGGCCGGCGTGGGGCCCGGGATCGAGTCGCCCCTCCGGGGCGCTACCGGGAAGAAGCGGTTGGCGCTTTCGGTTACACTCGCGCCCATCCATGGACCCAGTGACGCACGCCACCACCTTCTCGCCCGAGAACCTGGAACTCGTCATCCTCTCCTTCGAGGGCCCCGACCAGCCCTACTCGATGGCCGGCGGACTCGGGGTGCGCGTGGCGGAGCTCTCCCAGGCGCTCGCCGCCCGGGGCTACGTCACCCACCTCATCTACGTCGGCGATCCCCGCCTGCCCGGGCGCGAGGAGCGCGAGGACGGGCGCCTGATCCTGCACCGCTGGTGCCAGTGGATCTCCGAGCACCACCCCGCCGGCGTCTACGACGGCGAGGAGGGCAAGCTGGCGGACTTCAACGACAGCGTCCCGCCGTTCGTCCTCGACCAGATCGTGCGCCCGGCGATGCGCCGGGGCAAGGTGGTGGCCGTCCTGGCCGAGGAGTGGCACACGGCGGAGGCGACCTGCCGGCTGAGCGACCTGCTGCACTGGTTCGGGCTGCGCCACGGCACGCTGCTGCTGTGGAACGCGAACAACCACTTCTCGTTCGATCGCATCAACTGGGGCCGGCTGTCGTTCGTCGCCACCATCACCACCGTCTCCAAGTACATGAAGCACATCATGTGGGACCTGGGCCTGAACCCCCTGGTGATCCCCAACGGCATCCCCGACCGCTTCCTGCTGGACGCCGAGCCGGACACCGTCGCCGCCTTGAAGTCGGGCGTCGCCGGGGCGCCGCTGCTGTTCAAGATCGGGCGCTTCGACCCGGACAAGCGGTGGATGATGGCCGTGGAGGCCGCCGCCCGCTTGAAGGAGCGCGGCAACCCGGTCAAGCTGCTGGTGCGGGGGGGGATCGAGCCCCACGGGGGCGAGGTCCTGGGCTACGCCCACTGGCGCGGGCTGACCGTCTGCGACGTCACGGCCCCGCGGGGTGACGACAAGGCGACCCTGAACGCGATCGTCGCGGCGGCGGGCCAGGCCGACCTGCTGAACCTCAAGCTGTTCATCTCGGATGATCTGAAGCGGGCCTGCTACGGCGCCGCCGACGCCGTCCTGGCCAACAGCGGCCACGAGCCGTTCGGGATCGTCGGCCTCGAGGTCATGGGCGCCGGGGGCGTCGCCGTCGTCGGGGCCACGGGCGAGGACTACGCCATCCCGTTTCATAACTGCCTGGTCACCGAGACGGACGACCCGGAGGAGATGATCGGCTACCTGCTGCACCTGCGCTCGCAGCCGCACCTGGACGAGGAGATCCGGCGCGAGGCCCGGCGGACGGCGGCGCTCTTCACCTGGCCGGAGGTCATCGAGAACCTGTTGGGTAAGCTTGAATACCTGGCGATGACCCGCGGGGTGAGCACCATGCCCCCGGCGCCAGCACCCCCGACGCCACCGCCCGCCCGGCCGCCGGCGCGGCCGGCCGGGCCGGTCGAGCGCGAGCTGCTCTGAGCGGCGGGGAGAGAGGACTCGACAGACGATGAAGGGTGCGACGGCTGTCGCGCAGAACACCGTGCGCCTGTTCGGCGTGCTCCAGATCGTGACCGGACTCCTCTTCTGGACCGGAAACGCGCTGAGCCTGGTGCCGCTGCACATGCTCAGCGGCCTGCTGCTGGTGATCGGGCTGTGGGTGCTGGCCGGGATCGGGGTGCGGGCCGGCGTCAACCCCCTGCGCGTCGTCGTCGCCGTCGTCTGGGGCCTGTTCGTCGTCGTCTTCGGCATGGTCCAGGCCGCGATCCTCCCCGGTGAGCTGCACTGGATCGTGCAGGTCCTGCACCTGCTCGTCGGCCTGGCGGCGATGGGGCAGGCGGAGGTCATCGCCGCCCGCATCAAGGCCCACCTGGCGGGCGCCGCCGGGCAGACCGTCGCCGCCTGACGGCGCAGCGACCGGCCCATCGTCGGGTGGGCACGCTCCACCCGGACGCGACGGCGCCTCTACCCCCACCGCCGCGCCCCGGCCTGACGGTGTATAGGAGGTATACACTGGGGCTCGCTCACCCTGACGGCCAGGCCCGCCGTTGGCGGCGGCGGGTCAGGGTGCGGGCGGGAGGACGGTCGCGAGCGCGATGGGCGATGTGCTGGTGGTGGAGGATGACGCGGGCACCCGCGACCTGCTGCAGACGATCCTGGAGGAAGCGGGCTACGGCGTACGCACCGCCCACGACGGCGCGGAGGCCCTGGAGCGGATCCGTGAGGCGTCCCCGACGGTGATCCTGCTCGACCTGTTCATGCCGGTCCTGAACGGCTGGGCGTTTCTCGCCGCCTACGAGCACACGCCCGCGCCGCGGGCCCCGGTGGTGGTGATGTCCGTCGACGTCGACGCGGCGCGCAAGGCCCCGGCGGACGCCTGGCTGGAGAAGCCGTTCGGGGTCAGCGATCTGCTGAGCGTGGTACGCCGTCTGGCCGACGCCGCCAGCCCGGTCGGCGATTCCGGGCAGAGCAGCCGCAGCAACTGAGCGGCGCTCGCTATACTCTGCTCGGCGGTTCCGGCGCCGGCGGGGGTAGCTCAGTTGGTAGAGCGCCTGCCTTCCAAGCAGGTGGTCGCGAGTTCGAGTCTCGTCCCCCGCTCCACGTCCCCTCCTCCCAGATAGCGGGCGCCCCGCCGCGGGGCTCCGGCGCGGGATATATTCGCCCGCGAGCACCTGCTTTTGCGGTCCGGCTTTGTCCCTCGGGCAATGACTTCCGCCGCCCGAGGGGGGACAATGGCCGGTACCGGGGCGCCCCGCAC
>DATLLM010000502.1:0-6389 GCA_035537855.1 Chloroflexota bacterium
CGCCCAGGGCCGCCGGGACGGCGTACGTCTGCGGCGCCGGCCCCCGCGGGCGCAGCCGGGCCAGGTTGGCCCACAGGGCGCCGAAGAGCGCCGGCCCGGCCTCGGTCAGCCCGCCGCCGAGGACGACCCGCGCCGGGTCGAGCAGCCGCCCGGCGATCAGCACGGCCAGGGCCAGGTAGTGCCCCTCCCGGTCGAGCAGGCGCTGCGCCGGCGCGTCCCCGGCGGCGGCGGCGCGCAGGATCAGGGGGGCGTCGATCGCCCCGGCGGCCCCCCCGGCCAGGGCGAGCAGCCCCGGCGCGGGTCGTCCTCGGCGGCGGGCTGACCGAGGCCGGGCCGGCGCTCTTCGGCGCCCTGTGGGCCAACCTGGCCCGGCTGCGCCCGCGGGGGCCGGCGCCGCAGACGTACGCCGTCCCGGCGGCCCTGGGCGCGGACGCCGGCGCGGCCGGCGCGGCCGCGCTCGTGCTCGTCCCCGAACCCGGATTCGCCGCCGCCGGTCTTTCGGTGTAGGCCGTCCCGTTAAGATTGGTGAGGCGCGGACGGCGCGCTTCTAGCACAAATGTTCTATACTGACCCGAGGGTGGACAGACGTCGTGGCACAGCAGCTTGAGCTCCCCGCCGGCACGAACGGCACGGACGGTACGGACGGCACGCCGGGCACACCGGGCACACCGGGCACACGGGGCACACCGGCAAGGCCGGGCCCGCCGGGACGCAGCAACGGGAAAGCCGGCGCCGCGGCCGACGGGCGCGTGCGGGCCACCTACACCGCCGAGGACATCCAGATCCTGGAGGGCATCCAGGCCATCCGGCACCGCCCGGGGATGTACATCGGCTCGACCAGCTCGTCCGGCCTCTGCCAGTTGCTTTACGAGGCTGTTGACAACGCCGTTGACGAGGCCAACGCCGGCTTCGGCAAGCGCATCCAGGTGCGCATCGAGCGGGACGGCTGGGTGACGGTGCGGGACGAGGGGCGGGGCGTCCCCTTCGACATGAAGACCTACCAGCGCAAGCAGCTCCCGGCGGCCACCCTGATCCTGACCGTGCCCCATTCCGGGGGCAAGTTCGAGGAGGGGGTGTACAAGACGGCCGGCGGGCTGCACGGGGTGGGCTCGACGGTGATCAACGCCCTCTCCGAGCACCTCGTCCTGACGGTCTGGCGCAACGGCGAGCGGTTCCGCCAGGACTTCGCCCGGGGGACGGCCAAGCCCTTCACCATTTCCCCGGCGCCGCCCCGGGAGCAGGGGTCGGAGTTCCGCTGGCTCTACGACCGCACCATCTTCGACGAGGACGCCCACTACGTCCACGAGCTGATCGAGTCCCGCCTCCAGGCGGCGGCCTACCTCAACCAGGGCCTGACCATCGAGCTCAGCTACTGGGACGAGGACGCCGCCGAGGCGGTCACCCGGACCTACTTCTCCAAGGAGGGCGTCGCCGATTACGTCAAGGTGCTGACCCCGGCGGACACGCCCTCCCTGCTGCCCCGGCCGGTGGCCATCGCCAAGGGCCGGGACGGGGTCAGCGTCGAGGTGGCCCTGCAGCCGAACACCGGCTACCGCTCCACGATCGCCTCCTTCGCCAACGGGGTGCGCACGCGCGACGGGGGGGTGCACGAGACCGGCTTCAAGGCCGCCCTGACCCGGGTGCTGAACGACCAGGCGCTGCGCAGCGGGGTGATCCGCGACCGGGACAAGCAGAGCTTCAAGGCGGAGGTGATCCAGCAGGGGCTGGTCGCCGTCGTCTCGGTCAAGCTGGCCAACCCCCAGTTCCAGGGGCAGACCAAGGACCGGCTGAACAACGCCCCGGTTGAGGGGATCGTCCGCTCGGTGGTGGACGAGGGCCTCAAGGAGTGGTTCGAGGCCAACCCGGAGCGGGGCAAGGAGTGGCTGCGCAAGGTCAACGAGATGCAGAAGGCCCGCAACGAGGCCATGCTCGTCGAGGAGCTGGCGCGCAGCGGGCAGAAGAAGGGCGGCGAGCTGATCGACACCACGGTCAGCAAGAAGTTCATCCCCTGCACGACGAAGGACCCGCAGCGGGCCGAGCTGTTCATCGTGGAGGGGGACTCCGCCGGCGGGTCGGCCTCCCAGGGGCGCTTCTCCGAGTTCCAGGCGGTGCTCAAGCTGCGCGGCAAGCCCCTCAACGTGGCCAAGGCGGACCTCAAGCGGATCGTGGAGAACGAGGAGATCCGCACCATCCTGTCCGTGCTCGGCTGCGGCTCCCGGGCGGCTTTCGACTACGCCCGGCTCAAGTTCGGGCGGATCATCTTCCTCACCGACGCCGACGTCGACGGGCTGCACATCCAGTGCCTGCTGCTGACCCTCTTCTACCAGGAGTTCCCCGAGCTGATCGAGCGGGGCCACGTCTACGTCGGCGCCCCGCCCCTGTACTCGGTGGCCTACAAGGGGAAGACCGTCTGGCTGGTGGACGACGAGGCCCGCCGGCGCTGGCAGTCCCAGAATAAGGGCGCCGAGGGGCTGGAGTTCCGGCGCTACAAGGGCCTGGGCGAGATGACGGCGAAGCAGCTGCGGGACACCACCCTCGATCCGGCCCGGCGGGTGCTCAAGCGGGTCACCCTGGACGACGCCGCCGTCGCCACCCGGCTGGTGGCCGCGCTGATGGAGGAGGGGAACGCCGAGCAGCGGCGCGAGTTCCTCGCCCGCCACGCCCGCGAGGTCGAGGAGGTGGACGTCTAGCCATGGCCGAATCGGTCACCCGCGGCGGGCGGGACGGGCGGGACGGGGACTACCCCGGCGGGGAGATCAAGCTGGAGGAGTTCGGCGTCCTCCTGGAGCGGGCCTTCGCCACCTACGGCCTCTCGGTGGTCACCGACCGCGCCCTGCCGGACGCCCGCGACGGGCTGAAGCCGGTGCAGCGGCGCATCCTGTACTGCATGTGGGTCGCCCGCTTCCTCTCCACCCGCCCGACGGTGAAGAGCGCCGAGGTGGTGGGGCGGGTGCTGGGCGACTACCACCCCCACAGCGACACCTCCGTCTACGACGCCGCCGTGCGCATGGCCCAGGACTTCACCATGCGCTACCCCCTGATCGACGGCCAGGGCAACTTCGGCTCGATCGACGAGGACCCGGCGGCCGCCTACCGCTACACGGAGATGCGCCTCTCCGCCCTGGGCGAGCTGCTGCTGCGGGACATCGAGAAGGAGACCGTCCCGCTCAAGCCCACCTACAAGCAGGACCCCAAGGTGGTCGAGCCGGAGTACCTGCCGGCGCGCATCCCCCCGGTCTGCAACCCCTCGGAGGGGATCGCCGTCGGCCTGTCCACGCGCATCCCGCCGCACAACCTGGGGGAGACGCTGCGGGCCTGCATCGCCCTGCTCGACCAGCCGCAGATGAGCGTCCTGGAGCTGATGAAGCACGTCCAGGGCCCGGACTTCCCCGCCGGGGGCGTGATCATCGGCGAGGAGGGCATCCGGGAGTACCTGGCCACGGGCAAGGGGCGCCTGGCGGTGCGGGGGGTGGTGAAGCTGGAGGAGGGGCCGCGCCAGCGCTCGCTCGTCGTCTCCGAGCTGCCCCCCATCTCCAAGGCGCGCCTGAAGGCGAGCATCGTCAAGGCCTTCAACGAGCGCCGGCTGGACGGCCTGGTGCCGGAGGTGCGCGACGAGAGCGACACCGAGAAGGGCGTGCGGATCGTGCTCGACGTCAAGCGCGACGGCGACCCGGCGCAGATGCTGAACGCCCTCTACCGCCACACCGAGCTCCAGACGAGCGTCCCGGTGCAGATGGTGTACCTTTTCGGCGACTCCTGGGAGCCGGCCCGGCAGCCGAAGCAGACGGGCATGGTCGAGCTGCTCAACCACTACAACACGCACCAGCTCGACGTGCTCGAACGGCGCTCCCGCTACGAGCTGGAGCAGGCCGAGCAGCGCCTGCACCTCGTCCTCGGCCTGATCATCGGCGCGGCGAACGCGCAGGAGATCGTGCGCCTCTTCCAGGCGGCGCGCGACCGGGCCGAGGCCAAGGAGCAGATCCGGGCCCGCTACCGCCTCTCCGAGGTGCAGGCCCAGGTCATCGCGGACATGACCCTGGCCCAGGTGACCCGCCTGGACGCCGCGCGCTACGCCACCGAGAAGCGGGAGCTGACTCAGCGGATCGCCGCCCTGAAGGAGCTGCTCGGCAGCCGCGAGCGGATGGTGGACGCGGTCAAGGCGGAGATGACCGCCGTCATGGACCTGCACGGCGACCCCCGCCGCACCCGGATCGACCGCGAAGGGGACGCCAGCGCCGAGGTCACCACGGTGACCCCCAGCGTTGAGACGGCGCCGGTGCTCGTCGCCCTCGGCACGGACGGGGCGGTCAAGTCGGTCGCCCCCGGCGCCTACCGCCGGGCGATCACCCGGGAGGCGCCCCTGCTCGCCCTCGTCCCGGCGCTGACCACCTCCTACCTCGTCTTCCCCACCGACCGCGGGCGGGTCTTCGTCCTGCGCGGGCACGAGGTGCCCGAGGCCGCCCGCCCCGCCCGCGGCGAGGCCCTGCGCAAGCTGGCCCGCCTCGAGCCCGGGGAGCGGCCCGTCGCCGTCCTCGCCACCCCCGAGCTGTACGACGCGGCGGACGGCAAGACCCCCTGCTTCTTGACGCTGTTTACGGAGCAGGGCAGAGTCAAGAAGTCGCTCCTGGAGGAGTACCGGGGGGCGGGCCAGGCGGGCCTGCTCGATTTCAAGCTCGGCGCGGGGGACGCCGTCGTCGCCGCCTGCCTGGCGGACGGCGAGGGGGAGTACCTGGTGCTGACCAGCGACGGCAAGGCCCTGCGCTTCGGGCAGCCGGAGGTGCGCCACACCGGGCGGGGCACCCAGGGCGTCGCCGGGATCACCCTGGCCAGGGGCGCGCGGGTCGTCGCCGCCCTGCCGGTGCACCACGCCGACCCGGGCACGGTGGCCCTGTTCGCCACCGGGGGGGTGGGGAAGCGCACGCCCCTGGCGGAGTTCCCGGTCAAGGGCCGGGCGACCTCCGGCGTCCAGGCCTCAGCCGGCGGCCTCGACCTCGCGGCCGCGACCCTGATCCCCGGGGGCGCCGAAGCGGGCGCCGGGCAGGTGCCGCCGGGAGACCTCCTGCTCACCACCACCGGCGGGCGGGTGATCCGCCTCGCGGCGCGCTCCATCCCCCGCCTGGGGCGCCCCTCGCGGGGCAGCCAGCTGGTGCAGCTAGACGCCGGCGACGCGCCGGCGGTTGCCCTCC
Source organism: Chloroflexota bacterium (assembly GCA_035537855.1). Taxonomy (GTDB): domain Bacteria; phylum Chloroflexota; class UBA11872; order UBA12225; family UBA12225; genus DATLLM01. The sequence continues at coordinate 5,187 of DATLLM010000502.1, forward strand.
TCCTGCCCCCCGAAGCCTGAGCGCAGGCCCGCTGCCCCCGCCGGCGCCGCCCCGGGGCGGCGCCGGCGGGGGCAGCGGGCCGTCCGGGCGCTCGCGGGGCGCGCGCTCAGAGGGAGAGCATGCGCCCGGTCGCGCCGCCCGGCCGGGCGGCGGCCATCCGCCCGGCGAAGTCGCCCCGGGCGAGCCACAGCCGGACGATGACCCGGGCGTAGCGGGGGAGCTGCTTGGCCAGCTTGAGCTTGGAGGCCCCGGCGCGGCGCCCGTACCAGGCGACGGGGACGGTGACCACCCGGGCGCCGGTGGCGAGCGTCTTCAAGGGCAGCTCGACGAAGATCTCGAAGTGGTCCGACTCGAGCGGCCCGATCGCCCGCAGCACGTCCGTGCGGTAGGCCTTGAGGGCGTTGGAGAGGTCGTTCTCGCTGCGCCCGAAGAGGAGGCGCATGACCTGGTTGCCCAGGCGGTTGATCAGCAGCTTGAAGAGCGGGTAGCCCTCCACCTCGCCGCCGGCGACGAAGCGGGAGCCGAAGACGGCGTCGTACCCGGCCTGCAGCTTGTGGTAGTAGGTGCAGACGTCCTCCGGCCGGTCGCTGCCGTCCGCCATCACGATCACGGCGGCGTCGCCCTGCATCGCCTCCAGGCCGCTGCGCACGGCGCGCCCGACGCCGGGCGGCGGGCGGCGGTGGACGACGCGCAGCACGGGGAGGCGCTCGGCCAGGACGTCCAGCAGCTCGCCGGTGCCGTCCGCGCTGGCGTCGTCGACGACGACCAGCTCGTGGGGGATGCCGGCCCCGTCCAGGGCGGCGTGCATCCCCTGCACGGTGGCCCGAATCAGGCCGGCCTCGTTGTGGGCCGGCATGATCACCGAGAGCTTGAGCGCCGGGCGGGCGGGCGACGCTTCCGGAGCGGGATCGGGCGCGGTGGAGGTCGGCATGACGACCCTAGTAACGGGCGGCGACGCCAGCGCGCCCCACCACCGACGCGGATGTCCACCGGAACTCCACCCGGATCGATCGCCGCCCCCGCGGCGGCGCCGCTACCGTTCGCTGCGGGCGCCACGGCGCCACGGCGCGACCGCCGGCGGGGCCGCACCCGGGGAGGAGACGCCCGCGTTCCCCATTGGTGGGCGCGCCCGCGGGCGCGCCCACCAATGGGGAACGCGGGCGTCTCCTCCCCGGGTGCGGCCCCGCCGGCGGTCGCGCCGTG
>DATLLM010000503.1:0-2982 GCA_035537855.1 Chloroflexota bacterium
CCCCTTGCCGTACATCGTCTCTCTCTCGCCTTCTCGACAGAATGTGCTACCGGCCGCCGTCGGGCGCCGGCGCTCCCGGCGCCACCGGATAGCCGACGCTGCGCAGCAGCAGCGCGCGCAACCCTGGCAGCGCCGAATCCAGGTCCTCCGGCTGACCGGTATACAGCCAGCGCAGGATGACCTCGTTCAGGGCCCCCATCCAGGCGCAGGCGGCCAGGGCGGTGTCCTGGGGCGGGATCTGCCCGGACGCCACCGCCGCCTCCAGCTGGCGCTCGATCAGGGCGGTGAATCGCTCGTGGACCGCCAGCAGGCGGTCGTCCGCCGCGTGACCGAGCCCGGCCGCCTCCACCAGCAGCAGGCGGGCCAGCCGCCGGCGCTGCGAGAACGCCCCCAGGACGGCGCGCAGCGCCGCCTCCAGGCGCTGCACCGGATCGCCGCCGCTCTCGGCGATGGCCGCCTCCACGCGCTGCACCAACCGGGCGGTCAGGTGGTCGAGCAGGGCGGTGAAGATCCCCCGCTTGTTCGGAAAGTGGAAGTAGAAGGAGCCCTTGGAGCTGTCAGACGCCCGGACGATGTCGTCAACGGCGGCGCCGTAGTAGCCCTTGTCCGCGAAAACGTCGGCGGCCGCCTCCAGAATGCGCTCTCTGGTGGCATCGGCCACCCCCGGGCCCGGCGGCCGGCCTGGGCGCTTCGGCGCCACCATCGGCTGAATGGTCCTCCCGGTCTATTGTCGCATCTGCGGTCGTCCTCCGACGCGGCCGGCGGGGGCGACGCTGGTGGACCACACGCCGCCCTGACGCCCGGCCACGGCGGCCGGGGTATAGTCTCCCTCGGATCAGGTGAAACGCAGTGGCAACAACTAGGCGCCGGCTGCTGGCGGCGGGCGGTGGCCTGCTCGCCCCCGCCGTCCTCGCCGTCGCCGGCTGCGGCGGCGCAACCGAAGCGTCCCGGCCGGCGGCGGCCGGCGCCTTCGCCAACCCCAATCTGGTGGTCTCCGCGGCCTGGCTGAAAGACCACAGCGCCGACCCCGGCCTGCGCGTCGTCGACGCCCGCGCCGCAGCCGACTACGCCCGGGGGCACATCGCCGGGGCCGTCAGCCTCCCCGTGGCCGACACCTTCGATCCCGCGAGGCCGGGCAACTACCCGGACAGCAAGGAGAAGCTGGAGGCCCTGTTCGGCGCCCGAGGCATCGCCAACGCTACCCGCGTCGTCGTCTACGACGCGGGCGCCGAAACCCCCGGGCCACGCCTGTTCTGGACCCTCGAATACCTCGGACAGCGCGGCTCGGCCGTGCTCGACGGCGGTCTCAAGGCCTGGCAGGCCGCCGGCGGCGCCGTCACGACCGAGCCCCCGACCGTGCCGGCGGCGTCCTACACCGCCGCCGTCGACCCCTCCCGCATCTACAGCCAGGCCGAGTGCGCCCTGGCTATCACCGACAGGACCAAGGTGGTGGTCGACGCCCGCTCGCCCGAGGAGTACCGCGGCGAGGACGTACGCGCCCCGTTCGGCGGCCACATTCCCGGCGCGGTGAACATCGACTACCGCGAGAACTTCACCCCGGACGCCCGGCTGAAGGACGCCTCCGCCCTGCGCGCGCTCTACGCGGCCAGAGGCGTGACCCCGGACAAGGAGGTCATCGGCCTCTGCCAGACCGGCCAGCGCTCGACCGTCGCCTACTGGGTGCTCCGCCTCCTGGGCTACCCCCGGGTGGGCAACTACGGCGGGGGCTGGATCGAGTGGGGCAGCGATCCGCAGACGAGCAAGGCCCAGGGCGCGTCGTAGGCCGGCCGCCGCCGGACGGCGCCCGGCGCCTCACTCGACGAGCAGACCGAGTCGGCGACAGAACAGCTCGACGAAGGCCGCGGTGTCCAGCGCGAGCGCCACCTCGCAGTTCGGCACCGGCCGGTCGAGACCGCCGACGTCGTCGTGGTCGCCCCGGTCCTCCAGCTTCTCCACGACCCCGGCCAGATTGACCACGCTCTGCCCGGCGGTGAAGCGGCCCCGCGTCTCGATCTCCACCCGGAGCGCCCGGGTGCCGAGCAGGGCCGGACTGACCAGCGCGGCCACGGCCAGCGGGTCGTGCAGCGGACTGCCCTCCAGGCCGGCGGCGAGGTCGGCCGCGAGGTAGCGCTCCAGGACGGCGTAGGCGAAGCGGGCGACGGCGTCGCCCCGAGCCGGGACGTGCTCGGCGAGCAGGTGGTAGCGGCGCGCCTCGAAGATGGCCTGCAGGGTCACGTCCAGCCCCACCATGGTCAGTCGGGCGCCCGACTCGAAGACGGCGGCCGCCGCTTCGGGGTCGTTGTAGAAGTTGGCCTCCGCCGCCGGGGTCACGTTCCCGGCCACCCCGGCGGCGCCGCCCATCACCACCAGCCGGCGCAGCCGGGAGGGAAACGCCGGGTCCAACCGGCAGGCGAGGGCCACGTTGGTCAGCGGGCCGACCGCCACCAGATTCAGCTCGCCCTCGTGCGCGCGCGCCAGGCGGCAGAGCATCGCCGCCGCCGGCTCGTCCGTCGGGGCGGCGGCGACCGCCGGCAGCGGCACCCCGCCGATGCCGTCCTCGCCGTGGAAGAACGTCGCGGTGGTCAGCCGGCGCAGCAGGGGACGGGCCGCTCCGGGCGCAACCGGGACGTCCGACCGGCCGGCGACGGCGAGCACCCCGAGGGTGTTGCGCACCACCTGATCGAGGGTGACGTTGCCGGCGACGCAGCTCACCCCGAGCAGCTCCAGCTCGGGCGAGCGCAGGGCGAGCAGCAGGGCCAGGGCATCGTCGATGCCGGTGTCGACGTCGACGACCGTCGGGAGAGGGGGCATGGGCCGGTTAGTATTACCAACCGCACGAGTCGGGCGGCCGGAGCGACCGGCCGGACGGGGGTTGACGGATGAGGATCGTGGCCCTGCCCCCCGGGGCGGTCGACCTGGTGTTCGAGCTCGGCCTCGGTGGCGAGATCACCGGCCGGGAAGGGGAAGGGGAAGGGGAAGGGG
>DATLLM010000504.1:0-5326 GCA_035537855.1 Chloroflexota bacterium
GGTGTCGGGGTGTGGCAGAATCCGGGACCGCCGGAGCGGGAGCGAGGGAGAGGGTATGAGCGGCGAGGTGGTAACCGTGCACACCGTACGCGAGCGCAACGGCGTCGCCGAGGCCCTCGCCGTCGCCGGCGTGCGCAGCGACTACGGCCTGGAAGGGGACTGGCGCTCGCGCCGGGGCTCGGAGCGCCAGGTGACCCTGATCGACGAGGAATCCCTGCTGGCCGCGGGGGAGCGCCTGGGCTACCCGGTGCCCCCGGGCGCCAGCCGGCGCCAGGTGACCGTGCGCGGCCTCCCCCTGCGGGACGTGCTGGGCAGGACCCTGCGCGTCGGGGAGGTGCTGCTCGCCGTCACCGGCCCCTGCGACCCCTGCGAGCAGATGAATCGCACCATCGGCCCCGGCGCCCGGACGGCGCTGGAGGGGTGGGGCGGCGTCTGCGCCCGGGTGCTCGAAGGCGGCACGCTGCGCCCCGGGGACGCGATCGCGGTGCAGGATGCCGTCACCGCCGGGGGGTAGACCGGACCCGGCCGTGCGCGAGGGCCTCGCGGGCGAGACCGCGATCGCCGACCGGGAGGGCTACCTCGCCCGCATGGCGCAGCCGCTGCAGGCGAAGCTGCGCATCGCCCGCTTCGTCCCCGCCGGGGCGAGCGACGTGCTGGACGTGGGCTGCGCCGACGGCGCCGTCACCTGCGCCCTGGCCGCCCTGTTCCCGGAGACCGCTTTTCTGGGCATCGACCTGGACGGCGGATTCGTCGACCGGGCGCGGGAGCGGGCCGCCGGGAAGCTGGACACCCCGGCGGTGCCCAACGCCCGCTTCGAGCGGGTCTACCTGCGCGAGCTGCTCGCCCGCCCGGAGCGCTTCGACGCCACCGTCTTCTGCTCCGTGCTGCACGAGTTCTTCACCTACGGCGAGGGCACCTCCTCGGTGCTCAAGGCCCTGGCGGACGCCCACGAGCTGCTGCGACCGGGCGGGGCGATTCTCATCCGGGACATGATCCTGCACGACTACGCTCGCGAGTCCACCCTGGGCGCGGCCGCCCTGCGGGCGAGACTCGTCGCCCGCTGCCCGGCGCACGTGGTGGCCGATTTCGAGCGCCACTTCGGCCCGCTGGACACCCTGGAGCGGATCAACCACCTGCTGCTGAAGTACTGGTACGCGGACAACTGGGCCCGGGAGTGCGCCGAGCACTACGTCCCGGTCAGCTTCGAGCAGTACGCGGACATCTTCCGCCTGCTGGGGATGAGCCGCCAGGTGGCCGAGTCCGGCACCCTGCCCTTTCTGGCCCGGAAGTGGCAGACCGACCTGGGCCTGACCGCGGAGCAGCTGACCCCCCTGCGCTCCACCGGCATCCTGGTGGCCCAGAAGGGCCGGGCGCCCGCCTCCCCGCGCGGCGCCCCGCTGGGGTAGGATTCAGCGCCCCCCGGGGGGATTCGCAGACGCCGGAGAGAGGTGCTGGGACGGTATGGCGACGATCGCGTTGATCGGGGCGGGCAGCGTCGTCTGGGCGCGCCGCTTGATGATGGACATCCTGAGCTTCCCTGAGCTCTCCGAGTCGACGCTCTCCCTGATGGACGTCGATCCGGTGCGCCTGGAGACGTCGCGGAAGACGGTGGAGCGCCTCGTCGCCCAGGTGGGGGCGAAGGCGACGGTCGCCGCCACGCTCGACCGGCGGCAGGCCGTGCGGGGGGCGGACTACGTCATCTTCGCCGTGCAGGTGGGGATGCACGAGGCCACCCTGCTGGACTTCGAGATCCCCCGCAAGTACGGCCTGCGCCAGACCATCGCCGACACCCTCGGCGTCGGCGGCATCTTCCGCGGCCTGCGCACCACTCCGGTGCTGCTCGGTCTGCTGCGGGATATGGAGGAGGTCTGCCCCGAGGCCATCCTGCTCAATTACGTCAACCCCATGTCCATCCTCTGCCTGGCCGCCGCGCGGGCGTCCTCGATCCAGACGGTGGGGCTGTGCCACAGCGTGCAGGGCACCGCCCGGCAGCTGGCGCGCTACATGGACGTGCCCCTCGAGGAGCTGGGCTACAAGGTGGCCGGGATCAACCACATGGCCTGGTTCCTGGAGCTGACCCACCGGCGCCGGGACGCCTACCCCCGGCTCTGGGAGGTCGGGGCCGACCCGGCGATCGACGCCCGCGACCGGGTGCGCTTCGAGATGATGCGCCGGCTGGGGTACTTCGTCACCGAGAGCAGCGAGCACATGGCGGAGTACGTCCCCTACTTCATCAAGCGGGACGAGCTGATCCGCGCGTTCGACATCCCCATCGACGAGTACGTGCGGCGCAGCGCGCAGAACCTCCAGACGTTCGAGGAGACCCGCCGGGAGGTGGAGAGCGGCGAGCCGATCGAGATGCGGCGCTCGCACGAGTACGCCGCGTTCATCATCAAGGCCATCGAGTCCAACCAGGACTGGAGCTTCAACGGCAACGTGCCCAACTCCGTCGACCGGCGCACCCCCGCCCTCATCTCCAACCTGCCGGCGGACTCGGTCGTCGAGGTGCCCTGCCTGGTCAACGGGGCCGGCGTGCAGCCCGTCCACGTCGGCGACCTGCCCGCGCAGCTGGCCGGCCTCAACCGCAGCCACGTCAGCGTCCACCAGCTGGCCGTCGAGGCCGCCCTGACCGGCAACCGGGACGCCCTCTACCAGGCGGTGATGCTCGACCCGCACACGGCGAGCGTGCTCAGCCTGGACGAGATCTGGGCCATGACCGACGAGCTGATCGCGGCCCACGGCGACGCCCTGCCCGCGCTGACCCCCCGCCGGCTCGCCGGGGCGCCCGGCCGGCCCGCGGCGGCGGCCGGGACGCCGGCGCCGGCGGGCGCACCCGTCGCCGCCGGCTGAGCGCCCCCGGGGCGCCCCGGGGACGCCCCGGGCTTACTCCTTGCGCACGAAGGACAGCGCCGCCTCGATGGCGGCGCCCGCCGTGCGGAAGGAGCCCAGGTTGCGGTAGTCGCCGTCGTCCTCGTGCCCGACCACGGTGAAGTCGTCTTCGGAGACGGCGGCCACCTCGGCCCCCCGCCCGTGGTCGGCCCCTTCGGTGCCGTACTCCGGGCTGTAGATCACCATGTCCCCGGCCCGGTTGGCCCGGTGCCTGACCCCGTGGGCCCGCGCCGCGTCGGTGAGCGTGCTCATCGCTGAGGACGCATAATACCGCCCACTCGGAGGGACGTATGCGATTGGGGATGAGCGGGGCCTTCCTGCCCGCGAAGATGGACGATTTCTCGGTCGAGATCGCGCAGCGCATCCGCGACCTCGGCTTCTCCGGCTGCTTCACCCGCTTCACGGACGACCCCTTCACCACGCCGGCGGCGAAAGCCAACCGGGTGCGCGATCTGCTCGCCGACCACGGCCTGCGGATGTACCAGGCCATCGGCTACCGCCCGCCGCTGATCCACCCGGACGAGGCGGTGCGCCGCCAGGCGGTGAAGGTGCTCGGCGCCGCCGTGCGCCTGACGAAGGAGCTGGGCTGCCGCGGGACGCACACCGGCCCCGGCTCGCTCAACCCCCGGGGGGCCTGGTTCCCCCACCCCTACAACTGGACGCCGCAGGCCCGCGACCAGCTCGTCAAGAGCCTGCGCGAGGTCGCCCCGGTGGCCGAAGACTGCGGCGTCTTCGTCGGCATGGAGGGCCACGTCCTGGTCACCCTGGACTCGGCGGAGACGATGGCCGAGGTGCTGCGCGCCGTCGACTCCCCGATGATTCGCTGCGACCTCGACCCGGTCAACTGGATCACCAAGGAGACCGTCTACGACACCGGGGCGGCCATCACCCGGATGGCGGACGCCCTGGGGGACCTGGTCATCGGCGGGCACGCTAAGGACGTGATCATCGAGGACCGGCTGGTGCTGCACCTCAGCGAGGTGCCGGCCGGCGCCGGGCTGCTCGACTGGGACGTCTTCTTGCCCCGCATCGAGGGGCTCGATCCGGAGTTCCCCCTGCTGGTCGAGCACTGCACGAGCGACGACCTGCCGGGGATCTCCGCCTTCCTGCACCACAAGGCCCGGGAGCTGGGGATCACGATCAAGGCGTAGGCCGGTCCCGCGGCGGGCGGGTCAGCCGACGCGCTCGGGCCGGCCGGAGCGGGCGGAGGCGTACGCCGCCTCGGTCACCTGGGCGACGCGCAGCCCGCAGACGGGGGGCGCCTGCGGCGCCGCCACGGCGCCGCGCACGGCGGCGACGAAGTCCTCAACCGGACGCACGTCCCGCCCGGCGGCCCGGGGGATGATCGTGTCCCCGCCCTTGAGCTGGTAGCGCAGCCCGTCGGCGCGGATGTTCAGCACCCCCTCGGTGCCGTAGAAGGAGAGCTCCTCGCGCCAGGGCTCGGCGGAGAGGCTGGTGGCGGCGAACGTCCCCACCGCCCCGGTGGTGAAGGTCAGGGTCAGGGCGGTGACCACGTCCACCAGGGTGCCGTGGTTGTCGATCTGGGCGTAGACGCGCTCCGGCTCCAGGCCGCTGATCCACAGCAGCATGTCCACGATGTGGCTGCCGGTGTCCATGAAGTGGCCGCCGCCGGAGAGGGCCGGGTCGGCGCGCCAGGTGGCGCCGGGGAGGAAGTTGGCCAGGCAGTCCTGGGCGATCAGCACCGTCACCAGCCGCAGCTCCCCGAGCAGCCCGGCGGCGACCACCTCCCGGGCCTGCTTGTAGCGCGCCTGGCCGTGGCGCTGGTAGGCGATCGCCAGGGTCAGCCCGCGCCCGGCGGCCAGCTCGATCGCCGCCCGGGCGGCGGCGGCCGTGGTGGCCATCGGCTTCTCGCACAGGACGTGCTTGCCCGCCTCCAGGGCCTGGGCGATGTGCGCCGTGTGCTCGGTGTGCGGCGTGGCGATCACGACCGCGTCCAGGTCGGCCCCCGCCAGCATCGCCGGGAGCGAATCGAACCGGGCCGCCGGAGGGCCACCGCCGGCGCCGGGGCCGTAGAGGCGCTCGACCGCCCGATCCAGGGCCGCCGCGCTCGTGTCGCACAGGGCGACGACGCTGGCGTCCGGGCGCTGCAGGATCTCCCTGGCGTGCGCGACGCCCATCCCGCCGGCACCGGCGATGCCGAATCGCAGGGGCGCTCCCGCCCCCGGCTGCTGCTCCATCGCGCTCACTCCCTCTGCTCCTGGCCCCCGGATTCCAGCGCCGCGAGCGTCGCCGCCAGGGCCGCGTCGAGGACGCGGCGGCAGGCCACGGCCGGCAGATCGTACGGCACCGGCTCGAGCACGAGGCGCCGGTAGCGCCAGCGCCGCCCGTCCGGACCGCGCGCCGCGGTGAGCGCGTCGGGCAGGAGCTGCGTCCACCACGGGGGCGGCCGGCGCGCGAGGTCGCCCCCGTGGTGGAC
>DATLLM010000505.1:0-3242 GCA_035537855.1 Chloroflexota bacterium
GGCGGGGGCCCGCGCCGCGGGGCTGGTCCCGCAGGGGTTGACGGCTTCGCCCATCCGCGGCGAGGCGGGAAACGTGGAGTTCCTGCTGTGGGCCCGCCCCGCGGCGGCGGGCCCCGGACTGGACGAAGCGGGAGCAGCAGCAGCGATCGAGGGAGCACTGGGAGAAGCGGTGGAGTGAGATTCTGTGCGGGCGGTAGCAGGAAGGCCGGCGTCCGTAAAGTACGAGTTTGCGCGGGCGCGAACGCAGCAAGGCTGCCATCCGTGGAGTTCCGATTCTGCGCGGGCGCGGCCCGCTGGAGGCGCCGGTCGGGCCGCGCACGGCCTCACGTCTGACGCCCACGACGGGGGAAGCGACCCCGTTCCGTGCTGGCCGCGGGGCGCCCCTCCGGGGCGTCGCGTACGATGCCGTGCGCGGCGCGGGCGCGGCCCGCAACGGACCTGCCCGCGCAAACTCGGTCTCTACGGATGCCGGCCCGCTGCCGCCCGCGCAAACTCGGTCTCTACGGATGGCGGCGATTAGAAAGAGCCCAGGTTCGGGCCGCCCGCCTCCGGCGCCGGCTGGGCGGCGGTCGGCTCCGCCGGCGCCTCCCGCAGGCGGCCGGTCTCGTAGTCGAAGTGGTCGCGGGCGTAGACCCGCACGCCGGAGCCGGGCGCCGACTCGCGCCAGATGATGTCCGTCGGCGTCGTGCCCGGCTCGACCAGCGGGTAGACCTGCGCCTGCGACGGCAGGACGACGTGGATCAGGTACGGGCCGGGGGTGGCCAGGGCGCGGCGCACGGCGGCGCGGCACTGCTCCTTGGTGTGGACGCGTTCCGCCGGGATGCCGTAGGCGGCGGCGGTGGCGGCGAAGAGGGGCCACTCCCCGTCCGCCAGCTCGGCGGTGGCGGCGCAGACGGCGGCCACGAGGTCGTCCGCCGTCTCGGCGGCGGCGATCCGGCGCTGGAGCGAGGCTTTCAGCCACGCCACGTCCGTCCCCTCCTGGGGGCGGCCCCGGCGGCGGTCGCTGGTCAGCTTGCGCCCGTCGAAGAAGAGGGAGTGCCAGTTGGTGACCATGCCCAGCAGGGAGTCGTCGAAGACCACCATCTTGATCGGGATGTTGTAGCCCCCGATGGGATCGAGCTCGTGCGAGGACATGACGAAGCCCCCGTCTCCGACGCAGGCGACGACGGTCGCCTCCGGCCGGGCGAACCAGGCGCCGACGGCCATCGGCAGGGCGCAGCCCATGCTGCCCATGCCGCCGGAGGTGAGGAAGGAGCGGGGCCGGGAGACGGGGAACCACTGGGCCCCCTTCATCTGGTGCGTCCCCACGTCGAAGGTGGCGACGACGTCCCGCGGCCCGCTCTCCCGGATGGCCTGATTCAGCTCGGCGTAGACGAACTCGTGGCTGAGGGTGGGCTCCTCCGGCCGGTCGTAGCTCTGGGTGGGCATGGCCCGGCGGACGGCCTCCAGCTGCGCCAGCCAGGGCGTGTGGTCGAAGGCCGGCTGCGGCGCGAGCAGCTCGAGCAGCTGGCCGGCGACCTCGCGCACGTCGCCGCAGATGGCCACCTCCGCCTGGCGGACGCGGTTGAGCTGGCGGGCGTCAACGTCCACGTGGATGATCCGGGCGTTGGGGGCGAAGGCTTCGGGGCGGACGCCGACCACCCGATCGTCGAAGCGGGCGCCGAGGGCCACGATCACGTCCGCCAGGTGGGCGGCGATGTTCGGCGCGATCCCCCCGTGCATGCCGATCATGCCCAGGTTGAGGCGGTCCTGGACGGGCAGCACGCCGAGGGCGTGGACGGTGGTGGCCACGGGGGCGTCGAGCAGCCGGCTGAGGCGGCGCACCGCGTCGGCGGCGCCGCCGAGGACGGCGCCGTGGCCGACGTAGAGCAGGGGCCGCTCCGCCCCGGCCAGCAGCCGGGCGGCGGCGGCGACGAGGGCGGCGTCGGCGTCGGGCGCCGACCAGTCGTAGGCGGCGAGGAAGGCCTCCCAGGGCTGCATCGGCGTCGCGCCGACCTGGACGTCCTTGGGCAGGTCGAAGAGCACCGCCCCGGGGCGACCGGTGACGGCGGCGTGGTAGGCGGCGACCAGCAGGGGCTGCACCTCCTCCGGCCGCTGCGGGCGGAAGGAGGCTTTGGTCGCCTTGCCCGCGGTCAGGCCGGTGATGTCGATGGCCTGGAAGGCCTCCGGCTCGGCGGTGGTGGCGGTGTTGCCGGTGAAAGCCAGCACCGGCCGGCTGTCCCGGAAGGCGTCGGCCAGACCGGTGATCAGGTTGGTCGCCCCCGGGCCGGAGGTGGCGGTGCAGAAGCCGATCCGTCCGCCGGCCGCGGCGTAGCCCTCCGCCTCGAAGGCGGCGCCCTGCTCGTGCCCGGTCAGCACGTAGCGGAAGGCGCCCGCCTCGTGGCCGGCGGTGAAGGCGTCGTTCAGGGGCAGGCTGGCCCCGCCGGGGATCCCGAAGATGACGTCCGCGCCGGCCAGCTTCATGAACTCCACCACCAGGGCGGAGCCGGAGAGGGCCTCGCCGTAGCGCGCCCGGCCGTTGTGCTCCTTCCGGGGCGCGCCGGGGAAGTAGCGGGCGAGGGCGGTGGGGGAGAGGCCGAAGGCCCCGGCGTCTACGGCGCCGCCGGAATCGGGGGTGTCCGCTGAAGGATCGACGGCGGGGAGGGCCCGGTCGAGGACGGCCACGGTCGCCGCCCCCGCCGCCGCACTCGCCGCCTCGTCCCGCTCCGTGCTGATCGTGCTCATCTCGTCCTGACCTCGTTGCCTGCGCGTGCGCACCCGACGGGCGATCCGGGGGTCGCGGACCAACAAAAACGCTCCCGTCCCCAAGGGACGGGAGCGAATCCCGCGATACCACCCTTCTTCCCGCCTCGGCCAGCGCCGGACGCCGTTTCCTTCCCTGCTGGCGTCCAGGACCGACCTCGGCGAGCACTCGTCGGGGTACAACCATACCCCCGCTGCGGTAACGGACAGCGACTCCGGCCCGGTCTACTTGCGGCCCACCCGTTACGGGACCGCGTTCGGCGAGCGGCTCAGGAGGGACTTCGCTCCGGTCGCAGCGCCCGCTCTCACCATCCCGGGCTCGCTGAGCTGCGGTGCGCGGAGGTACTCGTCTCCGTCAACGCCGTAGGGCAGAGTGTACCGCCGGGGCGGGCGGATGACAAGCGCCCACCGGCATACTGGAGGGCATGATCACCGAACGCGCTGCGCCCGCCGCCGACACCGCAACGCCCCCGGCGCCGGGCCCGGGGGGCGGCGCCCCC
>DATLLM010000506.1:0-7556 GCA_035537855.1 Chloroflexota bacterium
GCTCGCCCCCGCTCCGGCCGGTCCCTTCGGGGCGCCGGCGGCGCCCCGCGGTTGAGGCCGCACTGGCGGTCTCAGCGGGAGTGTGCGAGAATCGGGTGAGGTGCGTGCGACGATGCAGCTGATGCAACGGACGCGGCGCGCGATCCTGGACCACTTGCAGCGCAATCCGGGAGCGACGCTCGAAGAGCTGGCAGCGGCCGGGGGGATCGCGGCCATCACGGCGCGCTCGCACCTGGCCATCCTGACCGGGGCCGGGCTGGTGCAGGCGACCGAGGTGCGCCGCGGCCGCGGCCGCCCAGCCCGGCACTACGCCCTGACCGACGCAGCGGACGCCTACTTCCCCAACGGCTACGACCGGCTGGCGCTCGGGCTGCTCTCCGGGGTGTCGCAGCTGGAGGGCCCGGCCGCCGTCGCCCTGGTCGACCACGTCGCCGAGGGCATGGCCGCCGGCTACGCCCGGCGGGTGAAGGGCAAAGGGCTCGGGGAGCGGGTGGCCGCCATCGCCGAGATCATCGAGGAGCAGGGCGGGGCCGCCGAGTGGGAGGCCACAGCCGAGGGCTACGTCGTGCGCGAGCACCACTGCCCCTACCCCAGCGTCTCCCGCTGCAGCGACCACGTCTGCGAGATCGACCGGCGGCTGGTGGAGAAACTGGCCGGGACGTCGGTGGCGGTGACCCAGCGCCTGCGAGACGGCGCCGAGTCCTGCGACTTCGTCATCGCCCGGACGGAGCCGGGCGGCTAGGGCGGCCGGCCTGCAACATCGGCCCGCCCACCGCGTTCAGGAGTGCAACGTGGACGAGCCGACCTTGAGCTACAACGCGGCGGACCCCTGGGCGGTCAGCGCTCTCGAGAGCGCAGCACTGCGGGAGCCGCCCGACGTGCACTCCCTCGGGGCGCGGGGCGGGGCAGCGGACGACGCCGGCGGCCTCGAGGCCGCCGACGACGCCGTGGCGATCTATCTGCGCGAGGTAGGGCGGCACGCCCTGCTCAGCGCCAAAGACGAGCGGGCCATCGGGCGCTGCGTCGAGGACGGGCGCGTCCTGGACGAGATCGCCACCCGGCTGGCCGTGCCGGCGACGGTGCTGGTGCCGGTGGCCGCCGGCTTCCCCGGACTCCCGGCGATCCCGGGCTTCCCCGGCATCGCCGGAATCGCCGGAATCCCCGGAATCCCCGGGGTGACCGCCCCTCCCGAGGACGGAGACGGCGGCCCCGAGGCCGCGGCGAACGAAGGGGACGAGGACCTCATCGCCGGGATGGCGGTGGAGATCTACGGCCGGCTGGTCGACGCCTGGCCCCTGCTCCCCCTGATCGCGGAGGTCGCCGACCAGGGACCGGACGTCTCTCCCGCGGTCTGGCTGCGCAGTCCGGTGGTGCAGTACTTCATCGACGACGAGCCGCCGGCGCCGCTGCTGGAGCGGGCGGCGACCCGCCTCGGCTGGACCGAGGCGCAGGCCCACGGAGCGGTGCTCTCCGTCTCCCAGGCCGGGCGCCTGCTGGCCCCCGTCTTCCTGCGCCGGCTCCTCGATGGCGTCCGCCCGGACGGGGCGGCCCCCGACCGGGAGCAGGCCCGCGCCGTCGCCGAGGCGACCGTCAACCAGCTCCTCGAGCACTTCGAGACGGCCCGCTCGAACGCGGCGATCGCCCGCGCCCGCCTGACCGAAGCGAACCTGCGCCTGGTGGTCAGTCTGGCCAAGCGGTGGATGACGCAGCTCCCGCTGGCCGACCTGATCCAGGAGGGGAACCTGGGGCTGATGCGGGCGGTGGAGAAGTTCGACCACCGCCGCGGCTTCAAGTTCTCCACCTACGCCACCTGGTGGATCCGGCAGTCGCTGACCCGGGCCGTCGCCGATCAGGGGCGCACCATCCGCCTGCCGATCCACGTCATCGAGACCCTCAGCCGGCTGCAGCGGGTGGCCAACGGGGCCGTCCAGCACCTGGGCCGTCACCCCGCCGGGGAGGAGATCGCCCTCCTCGCCGGCTTCGCCGACCCGCGGCTGGAGAAAGCCCTGATCGCCCTCGCCGCCGCCCGGCGCGATCCGGCCCTGCCCCCGCCGGCGCCGGACGCCCCGTCCGTTGCGGACGCCTGGACGACCAACCCGGAGGAGCGGACGCGCTGGGAGATCGCCCTGACCGGCGTGCTCCAGGACACCAAGGCCCTGGCGCCCGAGCTCCGGGCGCAGGTGCACGTCATGGTCGCCCGGATGCGCCAGCTCGTCCACGCCGCCCAGGACGTGCTCTCGCTCGAGACGCCCGTCGGCGAGCACGACGACAGCGCCCTGGCGGACTTCGTCGAGGACCCGGACCGCCCGGCCCTGGCGGACGTCGCCCTGCTCGGCGTGTTGCGGGACGAGGTGGCCGTGGCCCTGGCCGCGCTCTCCGAGAAGGAGCGCAAGACGCTCGAGCTGCACTTCGGCCTGGCCGGCGATCAGCCGGCCACGCTCGAAGAGGCGGGCCGGGCCTTCGGGCTCACCCGCGAGCGGGTGCGGCAGATCGAGGCCCAGGCGCTGGACAAGCTCCGCCGGCACCCATCGTCCAAGCGCCTGAAGGTCTTCTGGGAGTAGGCCCCGGCTTCCCGTACGGGGACGCCTCCCGCGCTACGATCCGGCGGCGCGGATGGACTCGTCGAGCAGATCGACGAGGTGGACGGCCTCGGGCGGCCGCCCGTGCTGCTTCAGCCCCAGATTGAGCTGCAGCAGGCACCCCGGGTTGCCGGCCACGACGCAGTCCGTCCCGGTGGCCAGCACGTTCTCCATCTTGGCGTCCAGCACCTGCTGGCTCATCCCCGGCTGGACGATGTTGTAGATCCCGGCGCTGCCGCAGCAGCGGTCGGGGTCCTGCATCTCCACCAGCTCGAGCCCGGGGATGGAGAGCAGCAGCTCGCGCGGCTGGGAGCGCACCTTCTGGCCGTGCACCAGGTGGCAGGCGTCCTGGTAGGTGACCGTCCGCGGGACCTCCCCGAGGGGGGCGGTCAGTCCGGCCCGGACGAGGAACTCGGAGATGTCCTCTACCTTGGCGGCGAAGCGGGCGGCGCGCTCGGCGTAGCGCGGGTCGTCTTGCAGCATGTGGCCGTAGTTCTTGAGCTGCGCGCCGCAGCCGGCCGCGTTGATGATGATGCTGTCCAGGCGGTCGAGACCGAACGCCTCGAAGGCGTCGATGTTGGCCCGGGCCAGGTCGTTCGATGCGTCGCCGTCCCCGCTGTGGGCGGCGAGGGCGCCGCAGCAGCGCTGGGCGCGGGGGAGGATGACGTCGCACCCGTTGGCGGTCAGGACGCGGACGGTGGCCTCGTTGGTGGGGGCGAAGGCCAGGGGCATGATGCAGCCGGAGATCATGCCCACGGTGAAGCGGCGCGCCGCGGTGGCCGGGACGCGCTCGGTCTGCGGCTCGAAGAACCGCTCGCTCAGCGGCGGGGCCAGCTGCTCCATCGTCACCAGGCGGCGCAGCGGCGCGGGGACGAGGTTGTGCCCGCGGGCCCAGGCGAGCACGGCCGGCATGGGGCTGCGCTGGTAGAGGCGCAGCAGCTGCCCCACCGCCTTGAGGCGGTGGGGCGCCGGGAAGAGGTAGCGGAACGCGAGCCAGGAGGCGATCTTGCGCTTGCGCGAGGCGTGGTGCTCGAGCAGCTCGTGGCGGGCCGCCTCCATCACCTGCCCGAACTGCACGTTGGACGGGCAGGCCGTCTCGCAGGCGCGGCAGACGAGGCAGAGCTGGAGGTGGTCGACCACCTCGTCCGTGACCGGCAGGGTGCCCTCGCTGACCGCGCGGATCAGGTAGAGGCGGCCGCGCGGCGAGTCCGGCTCGAGTCCGTTGGCGCGGTAGGTGGGGCACTGATTCAGGCACAGCCCGCAGTGCACGCACTTCACCAGCGCCTCGTAGTCGCGCTCGTTCAAGAAGCCCTGCAGCCCGGGGCTCTCGGCGGCGGTGACGCCGTGGGGGGTGGTGATCTCCGGTTCGGTGACGGCCATGCGGTGGTCAGCCTCTTTCGGGCGGGGTCGTGGGCGGGGGCGAGCTAGAGGCGTCCCAGGAAGCGCCCCGGGTTGAGCGTCCCCTGAGGGTCGAACTGGTCTTTGAGGGCCTGCATGAGGGGGAAGTCGTCCCGCGTCGGGCCCCAGACGTCCAGGGCCTCCCGCACCGCCGGCGGGGCGGCTTCCAGCACGGCGGCGCCGCCGAGGGCGGCGGCGGCGCGGGTGAGGGCTTGCAGGACGGGCACGGTCGCGCCGGGCAGGGCGGCGTAGAGGACGCCGCTGCCGGCGTGGGCGATGAGCGGCGGCGCGCCGTCCGGGTGGGCCCGGGCGGCGGCGGCGGCGAGGTCCGGGATTCGGGTGGGAACGGCGGTCAGCTTGGCCAGCACCGTGGACTCGGGCAGGTCGCGCCCGAACTCGCTCACGGCCGCCCAGAGCGCGCGGTGGTCGTCGCCGTCCAGACGCAGGCTCTCCCGGGCGCCACCTTCCTGGCACCAGGCGGTGGCGTCCCGGACCTGGCGCTCGACCGTCGCGGGGGAGCCGGCGCACCACACCAGGACGCCCCAGGCGTTCCCGGCGGGCATGCCCGGCAGGGGGGCCCGCACCAGCTCGACGGCGCGCGGGTAGAGGACGGAGCGGTAGATCCGCCCGGCGGCCGCCACGGCGGCGGCGAGGTCGTCGAAGGTGGCGCCGGCGGTGGCCTCGGCCGCGGGCAGCGGGTGCACCTTGAGGGTCACCTCGACCATCACCCCGAGGGTGCCGAGGCCCCCGATGTGCATCTTGTTCAGGTCGTAGCCGACGACGTTCTTGACCACCTTGCCCCCGCTCTTCACCAGCTCGCCGGCGGGGTTGGCGACCTTCATCCCCAGGACGAGGTCGCGGGCGGTGCCGTAGAGCAGGCGGCTGGGGCCGCTGGCGTTCGTGGCCAGGGTGCCCCCGAGCGTGCTGGTGGCGGCGTACGGCGGGTCCAGGGCCAGGAATTGCCCCGACTCGGCGAGCCGGCGCTGCAGGGCGCCGAGGGGGATTCCCGCCTCGGTGGTGATCACCAGGTCGGCCGGCTCGTACTCCAGGACGCGGTCGAGGGCCGAGAGGTCGAGGGCCAGATCGTAGCGCCGGGGGGCGTTGCCCCAGCCCTGCTTCGTGCCGCTGCCCCAGGGGACGACGGCCTTGCCGGCGGCCGCGGCCGCGCCGAGGGCGGCGGCCACGGCGTCCGGCGTCTCGGGCCGGGCGACCTCGCTCGGGGACAGCCCGGCGACGCCGAAGGAGCGTTCGGTCTGCAGCACTCAGCTCTCTTCCTGGCGGGAATCGGCGGTCTGGGCGGCGCCCGCCGAGGGGGCGCCGGGCTGGGGGAAGATCTTGCCCGGATTGAGGCGATCGTCTGGATCGAACGCCCGGTGGGCGGCGCGCATCGCGGCGATGTCCACCGGCGAGAAGACCCACGGCAGGTAGGCCTGCTTTTCCAGGCCGATGCCGTGCTCGCCGGAGAGGGTGCCGCCCAGCTCGACGCACTTGCGCAGGATGTCCGCGCCGGCCGCGACCACCCGATCCGTCTCGCCGTGGACGCGCTGATCGAAGACGATGCAGGGGTGCAGGTTGCCGTCGCCGGC
Organism: Chloroflexota bacterium; assembly: GCA_035537855.1. Taxonomy (GTDB): domain Bacteria; phylum Chloroflexota; class UBA11872; order UBA12225; family UBA12225; genus DATLLM01. Next base: position 5,564 of record DATLLM010000506.1, read on the forward strand.
GTGGAACACGTTGGCGATGGGCAGGCCGTAGCGCTCGCTGACCTCGCTCACCGTGCGCAGCACCTCGAGCAGCCGGCTGCGCGGGATGACGCCGTCCTGCAAATAGTAGTTGGGCTTGATCTGCCCGAGGGCGCCGAGCGCCCCTTTGCGCGCCTTCCACAGCCGGTCGCGCTCGTCCGCCGTCTGCGCCGCCCGGATCTCGGACGCGCCGCTCTCCAGCAGCAGCCCCTGCACGGCGGCGACCTGCTCGGCCAGCCCTTCGGCCATCCCCTCCAGCTCGACCAGCAGCACCGCCTGGGCCTCAGACGGGAGCCCCTTGTGCCCGGCGCGCTGGAGGGCCTGGATGGTCAGCCGGTCCATCATCTCCAGCGCCGCCGGGATGATCCCGGCGGCGACGATGGCGGAGGTGGCCCGGCTGGCGTCGTCGATGGTGTCGAAGCTGGCCAGGAGGGTGCGTACGCCCTCCTGGACGCGCATCAAGCGCACGGTGACCTCGGTGACGACGGCGAACGTGCCCTCGGAGCCGACGACGAGACCGGTCAGGTCGTAGCCGGGCACGTCCGGGGCGGCCCCGCCGACGCGCACCGTCGACCCGTCCGCCAGGACGAGCTCGAGTCCGACGACGTGGTTGGTGGTCACCCCGTAGGCCAGGCAGTGGGCGCCGCCGGAGTTCTCGGCCACGTTGCCGCCGAGCGTGCACGCCGCCTGACTCGAGGGATCGGGGGCGTAGTAGAGGCCGTGGCGGCTGGCCGCTTTGGTCAGGTCGAGGTTGACGACGCCCGGCTCGCAGACGGCGCGCTGGTTGAGCACGTCGATGTCGATGATCCGGCGCAGCCGGGAGAAGCCGATGGCGATGCCGCCCCGGCTGAGGACGGCCCCCCCGGAGAGGCCGGTGCCGGCGCCGCGGGCGACGATGGGCTTCCCGTAGCGCCGGGCCAGGCGGACGACCTCGACCACCTCCTGGCGCGAGCCGACGAGTACGACCGCGTCCGGATGGCCGACGTCGATCGAGCCGTCGTACTCGTAGGAGCGGAGCTCGTCGAAGCGCCACAGGACGTGCGCTTTGCCGGCGATGGCCTGCAGCTCGGCGACCAGAGGCGGGGGCGTCCCCGAATCGGAGGCGGAGCCGTGCGGACGGGCGGCGACCGGCGTAGCCATCATCGCTATAAGCATAGCCACACCACTTCCGGGCGTGCTACAACCGCACCGGGGCAACCGGGTGCCGGCGTTCGAGCGCGTTCGAGCCCGGCGCTCAGGCCGTCGTAAGGAGCGACAGATGGCCGAAGCGGTGGTGATCCGGGCGGATCACCTGCCCGTCGGCGAGACCGACCGGGTGCGGCTCATCCACAGCAGCCTCGAAGGGGAGAAGGAGTACGAGCTCGTCGTCTCCGCCGGGGGCCTCTGGCTGCGCTTCATCGGCAAACGCCGCCTGGAGCTGCCCCGGGCCAGACAGCGCGTCCAGATCATGGACGTGAATCTGTAGCCCCGCAAGGGGAGAGCGGAGCAGGGAAGGAGAGCAGTGCCGGAGGGGCGTCGTCCTCGGTCCCGCCGGAGGGAGACGTCTTCTGCGCGAGGGCCAGAAGAGCGGCGTCACCTGTCTCGCGTGCGGGGCGCGTCGCTTGCGCGGAGGCCGGAAGGGCGTCGTCCTCGGTCCCGCCGGAGGGAGACGTCTTCTGCGCGAGCGCGGTCATCCCTATCCGGCCGCCTCGCCGCGCACGGCGTCAAGCTCGACGCCCGCGAGGGGACAGGAGACGGCGTTCCGTCTCGGCTCTCAGCGCGGTCGGGCTCGCACCCCACCGGCTTCGACTCCCGGGCCCGCGGGGAAACGCGGGTCGCGCCGGCGCCGCGGCTGCCCACCTCACCGGCGTCGTGAGTGAGGCCGTGCGCGGCGGAGCGGCAGCGTGAGCACCGCCGCGCCCGCGCATACGGTACCCCCCTCTGACGGGACCCCAGGGGCCGCGCCCGCGCAGAAGACGTCTCCCGCTTGCGGGAC
>DATLLM010000507.1:0-7509 GCA_035537855.1 Chloroflexota bacterium
GATCGACGCCCACGCCCTGTACAACGTGCCCACCGCCGTGCGCCTGGCGACGCGCCTGGCCCCCCACCGCATCACCTGGTTCGAGGAGCCGGTCCCGCCGGAGAGCTACCACGCCCTCAAGCAGGTGCGCGACCAGGCGCCGGTGCCCATCTGCGTCGGCGAGCGCCTGCACACCCGCTTCGAGTTCGTGCCCGTCTTCGAGGGGCGCCTGGCCGACTTCGTCATGCCGGACGTCACCTGGACGGGGGGCATCTCCGAGCTGAAGAAGATCGCCACCATGGCCGAGGCCTACTACGTCCCCGTCTCCCCCCACGACGCCAGCGGCCCGATCAACGTGCTGGCCGGGGCGCACGTCATGATGACCGTGCCCAACTTCTACCGCCTGGAGACGACCCGCTCCCGGATGGACTTCTACAACGCCTTCATCGAGACGCCGCTCGACGTGCGCGAGGGGGAGCTGCACGTCCCCCAGCGCCCCGGGCTGGGGATCGAGATGAATCTGGACTTCCTCCGGGCCAACGCGGCGCCGGGCTGGGGGGCCTGATCGCCCCGTTGGGGTGAGGTTCCTGGTCCTCGCTCTCGCGACGCCGGACCGTGAGACGTCGAGACGGACGGGTCTTCGGTCACCGTCCCCCTCCTGTCCCCAAACGCAGGCGTCAGAACGGCCGTCGGGCACTGCGCCGCCGCGGACGGTTGTGGTCGACGCGCGTCCGTGTTACCGTGCGCGGTGATGACCAGCGTACGCGGGCCCATGCCGCCGGCGGGGGAGCACTCGGACGGCGAGCGCGCGCGGCGCGGGGCGCCGCCGCAGCCCGCGGCGACCGGGGTGCTGCCGGCGCGTCCGGCGCTGCCGCCGGCGGCCGCCGCGGTGCTGCGGCTGCAACGGGCGTACGGCAACCAGGCCGTCCGGCAGGCCGTCCAGCGCCTGCAGCCCCGAACGGGGGGCGCCGGGGCGGGCCGCTCCGCCCAGATCGGGCCGCGGGTGCAACGCTGGCACGACCACGAGCACGACACCTCGACGCAGGAGGGGATCGACCAGGCGGGCGCCGGGCAGAGGCTGGCGCAAGTCTTCGGCACGCCGAGCGGGGGAGCGCCCGACACGCGCTACGACACCGATGACAAGGTGAAGACCCGCCTGGGGGACGCCTCGGTGAACATGGACCGCTTCCGGCCACAGGTCCTGGCGGGGGAGGGAGCGGACAAGGAGTCGCACAACGTCGGCCGCCTCCCCACGCTGGCGATGTTCGGCGGCTCGATGTTCACCAGCGCGGTGGGGCGGGCCGGAACCCAGATCGGGCGGGGCCTGGGCGGCCTGTTCGGGGCGGCGAAGCCGCCGGCTTATAAGGTAGGCGACCCCTTGCCGCCCCGGGGCATCCTGGGCGAGGGCCCGGACCACGCCGAGTCCGGCTACTACAAGCAGTCGTTGGGGCAGACCATCCCGCAGAACGAGGCGCGGGAGGACCACTACATCGCCGAGAGCATCAAGGCGCTGGACCAGCGGCCCGTGACGCCAGACACCATCGACGAGGCCCTGAACCGGCTGGGGGACGCGGCGCACGTCTCCGCCGACCGCGGGTCGCACGGCGAGGGCGCCGAGGGGAAGGGGCACGACACGCCGTACCCCCCGCAGGGGCTGGAGGGGCAGACGCTGATGCCCTACTACATGGACAGCTGGGAAGGCAACGACGACAAGGGCCTGAACCCCGCCGGCTACACCTACGGGGTGGCCAAGACGGCGGCGATGTTCGGGAAGTTCGTGGGGAAGGCCGGGACCCGCGGGCGGCCACAGCCGCAGCTCCCGCAGCAGGCGCCGCAGCTCCCGCCCCGCGGGACCGGGCACCAGGCGGGCGAACCGGACGACGGGTGAGGCGGCCACTGCCCCCCCGCGGAGGCGCTGCGCTCGAAGTCGGCACCTCCTAGAACGGGGCGGCCGGGGGCCGCGCCGGGGCCGCGGGAGAGAAGAGGGCCGCGCCGGAGCTCTCGGTCGCGGCCACGATGAAGAGCACGCCGACGCCCAGGCCGATGATGAGGTCCAGACCGGCGAGGACGAACTCTCCGGCTTCGCCGGTCAGCCCGACGGGGCTCGAGACCCCGGGGATGGGCGCGAAGGCGTTGGCGCAGAAGCTCAGGTCCTGGGCCACGTTGTGGCCCGGATGGAGGACGAGGTCGGAGAAGGCGAGCGCGAACACGGCCGTGCTGAGCGCGCAGACGATCCAGGGGATGAGCCTCGGTAGGAGCTCCTGTGTCTCGGCCGAGATGCCGTTCGCGGCGAAGAAGATGCCGGGGACACCGATGACGGCCACCGGGGGGATGACGAGCGCCACCGCCCAGGCCGCCCAGGTGAGACCGCTGGGCTGGCCGCTGCCCAGGAGGGGGAAGGTCACCGCCGAGTTGACCAGCGAGAGTCCCACGAGGACGAGCGCGATGCTCTGCTTGATCTTGTCGAGCTCTCCCTCGTAGTTGGGGGTACGCCACAGACCGGCGCCGTCGGCGAGGGCGGCGAGGACGCCGACCAGGATCGCGCCGACGCCGGCGAAGAATCCCATCACCTCGGACACCACCGCGGAGACGGCGGCGGAGACGCCGGCCCCGGGGCCGAGGCTCTGGGAGGGCCACTGGCCCTTGAGCACCCGCCACAGGACGGTCACCGGGATGGCGGCCACCAGGGTGATCAGGTTCAGCACGGTCAGGGGCTCGCCGAGCAGGGCCTGGAAGAGCCAGGACAGGACGGGGATCTCGATCGGCTGGAGGAGGAGCCCGGTCTGCGGGTCCAGGAGCGTCGAGAGCAGGTCGGAGACCAGGTCGAGGAAGCCGTCGGCGACGGCGTTGGCCACCGCCAGGGCGCCCTCCACGAGGAGGGCCACCGCTCGCAGCAGCTCGGCCACCCCCTGGCGCAGGAAGTCGCCCGCGGAGGAGGCGTGGCCCATCCTGGCGAAGCCCGCCGCGAGCTTGGCCCGCTGATCGCCGAGCACCGGGTCGGTGGTGAGGCGGTGGACGATCCCGTCCACGAAAGCGGCGACGGGGGACTCGGTCCCCGCGCCGGTGCCGGCTGTGGCCACGGAGGGCGCCCCCGCCCCGCCGCCGGGGCCCAGGCCGGCGGTGAGCTTATGCATCGCCCAGGTGCTCTGGGGGGCGTGCGAGGCGGGCGGGCCGCCTCCCTTGGGGGCGACGGTGAAGGCGGTGTGGGCGGTGGCGCCGCCCCCCTTGAGCCCGTCGAGGGGCACGTCCCCCGGCGATTCCCCGGCGATCCGGTCGGCCAGCCCGTTGAGGGCGCCGGCGATGGCTTGCTCGCCCCGCACGAAGAAGGCGTCCAGCGGGCCCTTGGCGCTGTCCCGGATGGCGGCCGCGAAGCCCGGGTAGCGGGGATCGTTGGGGACGCCGTTGACGCGCTTGAGCAGCTCGCCCTGGACGAACTGCTGCGTCTTGAGGATCTCCCCGAAGTGGAAGAGGACGCTCAGCGCTTCGAGCACCTTCGCGATCGCCTTGGCCAGGGCGACGAAGAAGGCGCCGATGGCGTGGGCCACCTCTTCCAGGGCGTGCACCACCTGGCGGAAGACGTACACCACGCCGGCCACGATCAGGCGGATGCCGACGTAGATCTCCTCGGCGACGCTGACCAGGAAGTGGGTGATCTTCGCGGCGGCGCGCTTGAGCCAGTCCCAGAAGTCCGACCACCAGCTCCCCAAACCGGCGCCCACCCCGCGCACGGCGCCTCCTCTGGCCGCCGCCCGGACGTGGGCCGGGGCGTGGGGGCTCTGCTCCCAGGGCGTCCCGCCCAGGGCGTCGATCCGCGTCGCCGCGGCCGCGGGCGTGAGCCGGGAGAACGCCGGAGGGTTGTCGCCGGCGTCGTCCCGGGAGTAGGTCAGCCCGACCGGCCGGATGACGGCGGCGGCCCGGGCGGAGGGGGTGTTCACGGCGGCGTAGCGGGCCCCAGGCAGGTCGTCGTAGGCCAGGTACTTGCCGGCCGCGCCCGGGGTGTCGGTCGTCGTCCGCACCCAGTCCGCGCCCGCCCGAGCCCGGCCCCGCACGGTCCGCTGGCCGGCGGCCGCCGGTAACAGGGCAGCAAGGGAGGCGTCGCCGATGGCCCCGGTCATGGTCTGGATGGCCTGGGCCACCTGCTGCGGCTGCTGCTGGTTCTGCTCGCCGGGGGTGAACAGGGGCGGCCCGCTAGACGCCCCGCCCCGTTGCGGGGGGCCGTAGCTCTGGGCCGTTTGCAGATTGACCCTGGTGGGGTCGTCCGCCCCGGCCTGCCCGGCGGGGGTGGCGTGGGTCGTGGCCAGGCGGTTGTGGAACTCCCGGTCGGGGAACACCACCAGGCGCTCGTAGGGGTCCATGAACGGCGCCCACACTCGCAGGGGGGCGGCGGCGAAATCCGCCGGGGCGGAGACGGGCGCAGGTCCCTGGCCCGGGACCGCGCCGGCCACGTCGCCGCTGACGATGGTCACCACGCCGTCGGCGCCGCTCTGGGCGGCGGCGTAGTCGGCGTCGCCGGGGCCCACCCCGGCGAGCTGCCCGTTGAGCAGGATCCACGTTGGCCGGTCGGCCCAGATCTTGACCGGGGTCATGGGCCGGGGCGCCTTCGAGTCGTCCAGCACCGTCAGGTGGGTCTGGTAGCGGGCCGACCCCTGCGGGTTCGCCGGCAGGGGCTGCCCCGCGGGCGCGGGGTCGAAGTCCTGCATCAAGACGGACTCGACCACGAAGTCCCGCAGCCCCTGGACGACCTCGTCCACGCGGACGCCGAACACCTGGATCGGAATGGTGACGCCGATGGGGCCGCTGCCGGAGGCGGCTCCGGCCGCATAGAGCACGCCGTCGGCGACCGACGCCGAGAGGTTGGTGAGCCACGTCGCGCCGGTCGGCGTGGCGAAGACGTTGCCGTTGGACGGGTCGAACGTCAGCAAGCTCGGGGGGCGATTCGAGGCGAAGACGCCGACGAATACGACCGCGCCTTCCGCCGCGGCCGCGCCGGACGCCGCGCCCGGCAGCACGGGCAGCAGGCCGGTCTCGTAGACGACCGGGGTGGTGCGGATCTGCCCGGTGCGCTGGCCCGCGGTGTCCAGGAGCGCCGGCGTGTTCGGCAGCGTCTCCAGGCTCGCGCTCAGGCCGTAGAGGGTGCCCCCGAAGTCGCCGAACCACAGCCCGCCGGCGCCGAAGGCGAGTCCGCTCATGATCTGGTTGTCGCGACCGGGCAGGGCCCAGGAGAAGGTCTGCGCCGAGTTGGGGGCCTCCACGTCGATCCGCCAGACGACGTTGCCCCCGCTGGCGAAGAGGACGGGGCGGGGCTGCCCCCCGTCGACCACCTGCGCCAGGACCGGCGGTTGGTCGCCGAGGATCGAAAAGTTCGCGTAGTGCGGGCGCATCGTCGCCCGATCGATGAAGGTGAAGGCGGCCGGGGCGGCGCCGGTCGCGGCGTCGAGCGCGACGAGCCCGAGCTGCTGCTGGTCTGAGATCGTCTCGTACGTCCACCAGGTGGCGTAGACCTGGCCGCCGGACAGCACCGGCGGGGGCAGGCGGTACTGCCCGGACGGGATGGTGGGCAGCGAGTGCCACCAGCGGTGCGAGGGGGCGTCGCCCGGCGCCGTCCCCGTGTCGTACATGGTGATGGTGGCGCGGTTGTCGGTGAAGCAGAGCGAGGTGCCCCGGAGCACCGGACGTCCCCCGACGATCATGGCCGCCCCGTCGGGGCCCAGGGGCGTGAAGGACCAGCGCACCCGGGTCAGGTCGCGGGCGTCCAGACCCAGCATCGCACCGGGCCGGGGGCCAAGCCCCGGGGCGCCGACGAGGCCCACGATGACGACCTCGTGGAGGGGGTCGAATACCGGTCCGGTGTAGGCCATCCCGGTCGGGGCGGTGGCCGAGCGCGAGACCTCCTGGCCGGTGTGCGCGTCGAGCGCGACCACCTGGTACTCGTAGTAGCCGTCGGGGCCGATCGGGTCTCCGATGCGGACGGAGGTCGGCAGGTAGACGTTGCCCAGCCCCTGCTCCAGCGGATCGGACCCGGCCGGGGCGTAGCTCTGCCCGGTCATGAAGACGTACGGGGAGTCGTAGCGGTAGAGCTGGGCCTGCTCCCCCTGCCCCACCAGGATGTGGGACGCCCCGAACCCGGTGCTGGCCACCTTCAGCACCGGTCCCGCGGCCTGCACGTCGATCGCGTCCGTCTGGCCTCCCGCAACGGCGATGAGGCGGACGGCGGCGGGCCGGGAACCGTCGCAGGTCCAGAGCGAGCCGTCGGCGTTCGCCGCCAGGTGGACGGGGCTCCCCGCCTGGGGCACGGGGGCCAGCCGCGCCCCTTGCCCCCCTTGCCCCTCCTGGAGCCGGTACACGGAGTTGTCCGAGTCGCGCAGCCACACCTGGGACGCGTCCCCGGCGCTGATCTGCGTCAGGGTCGGACCGAACTGCAGCACCGTGTCCCAGACCGAGGTCACCGGGTTCCAGCGGTAGACGTTGTGCTGCGCCAGATCGACGCCGACGCACCAGGCGCTGCCGTCGCCGCCGGCGGCGACGGACGTCGCCGCTCCCGGGGTCGGCGTCCAGGCCGCGCCGTCGTGGTGCAGGATTCGCCCGCCGCCGGCCGCCGGGGCCCAGAGGTCGCCGACGCGCCCGCTCGGGGCATGCGAGAGCGACGGATTCCAGAGCACCGGCCAGGAGGGGGCGAAGTGGGTGGCGACGTACTGCCGCCACCGCAGGGCGCTGCCGGCGCCGGCGTGGTCGAAGCCGGACACGGCGGGGCCCTGCAAGACCCAGGGCGCGGCGGCGCTGGCCACGCTGGCCCCGAAGAGCACGGCTTCCGCCCCCCCCGGCGCTTGCAAGGCCGCCAGGAAGGCGCCCCCGAACGTGGCGCTCAGCGGCGCGGGGCCGGCGGCGACCCGGGCGGCGGGTTGGGCGAGGTCGAGCACCAGATACTCGTCGCCCCGGACGAGGAGCACCTGGCCGTCGCCGCGCCCGGAGCCCACCAGGTCGACCACGCCGTCCTTCCAGGTGTCCGTCTGCGGCCACCCGGCGACGTCGGTCAGGTTCGCCGGGGGGATCGCCCCGTCGGCCCGGACGTAGCGCCCGCCCGCGAACAGGTAGAGCACCCCGTCCACGTCGGCGGCGCCGCGCACCCCCTGCTGGAAGGCGGCCGGCAGGTCCGGCCACAGGGTGGCGATCGGCTGGGGCACCCCGGGGGTCAGGGGCACGGCCGCGCCCACCGGTGCACGCAAGGGGGCCGCGCCGGCGGGCGGCCCGGCCGCCGGCGGCGGACTCACCGTGGCCGCGGACGGACCGGCCGCCGCGGCGACGCCGCCGAGCGCCGCGAGGGGGAGGTAGAGCGCCTCCGGCCCGCGGAAGAGGAAGTAGCCGGACGCGGCCGCGCCGAGCGGGCGCGCCGCGCCGGTGGTCGACGCCGCCGCCACCGGGGTGCGCGTCGCCGTCGCGGCCGCGGCTGTGCCGGTGGGCACCGGCGTGGCGATCCTGGCCGGCGTCGCGGACGCGGCCGGGCCGGTTGGGGACAGGGGCGGCGGCCCCATC
>DATLLM010000508.1:0-6467 GCA_035537855.1 Chloroflexota bacterium
CTGGGCCAGGAGGGAGGAGACACCCCCCCGGCCGAGCCGGCCCCGCCGGCCGAGCCCGCCGAGCCGGAGGGCGCCGGGCAGCCCCAGCCGGAGACGGAGACGCCCCCGACCGGGCCCCAGGCCGTCTTCGACCTCCTGGACGGCCCCGTGGTGGTCGACCTGGAGCTGGCCCGCACGGACGCGGAGCGGACGAAGGGCCTCGGCGGGCACGCCCCCCTGGAAGACGGCGACGGGATGCTGTTCGTCTTCGACCTGCCGGCGCGCCACGCCTTCTGGATGAAAGGGATGACGTTCCCCCTGGACATCATGTGGATCGAGGAGGGGGTGGTGGTGCACCTGGAGCACGATCTGCCCCCGTCCGGGCCGCAGGAGACGGACGCCAACCGGCCCATCTACTCCCCCTTCGCGCCGGCCAGGTACGTGCTGGAAGTGAACGCCGGGTTCGCCGCCGGGCACGGGATCGTGCCGGGCACGGCGGTGGCCTTCAGCGACGTCTGAGCGCACCCTACACCTTTTCGGGCCACTCCGTGGCCCGCCCGGTCCCTCGCCGGGACGGGCGGCGTATAATCGGTGGTGAGTTGATCAGAGGAGGCTCGCCCCGATGGCGAATCTGCGCGTGCTGAGCTGGCGCGGCGACACGAAGGTGTCCTACGACGTCGAGCGGGCGGCGGCCGGCGAGGCGGAGCAACTCGCGGCCGTGCGCGAGGCCGAGCGCATCTTTCGTGAAGAGCGTGCGCGCGGTGCGACGGCGTTCCGGGTGATGACCGGTCAGCCGGCGGTGCGGATCGACGAGTTCGATCCCGCGGCCGAGCAGATCGTGATGGTTCCGCGCATCGCCGGCGGCACCGCCTGAGCCCGGGAGCCGCCGTGCCCGAGCTGGTCTCGCCTCTGGTCTCCGGGGCGATCTGGTTGACCGTGATCGGCGTGTCGTTCGCCCTCCTGTGGTGGCGGGCGACGCGGACGCCGGAGATCTGGGCCGTCCGCGCCGGGAGCCGGCGCGGGCCGGCGCTGATGCGCCCGGTCTCCCGCTCCTACCGGGTGCGCGTCGAGGCCGAGCGTCGCGCCGAGCAGCTGCTGAAGGACATCCTGGCCGAGCCGGACTTCTCCCACCTCACCCGGCGGGGCTTCCTGGAGGTGCGCAGCCCCTCCTTCCCCAACCGGATGTACCTCATCCCGGAGCGCCAGGGGCCGGTGACCGTCTACGAGCACGGCCGGCCGATCATGCGCCTGTGCATCCAGTGCGTCGAGCGCGTGCCGGACCACGACACGGTGGCGATGCACAAGCTGATGATCGAGGGCAACGAGCAGGAGTACCTGCGCATCGCCAACCGGGTGTAAACCCGAAGAGGACGCGCTTGCGCGGGCAGGTCCGATGCAGGCCACGGCACCGCCGCGCACGAGGAGCGAGGAGCCGTTTGCGCGCGGTGGCATCGCGGGGGGCCCGCCGCCAGGGGGCCGCGGGCTCCGCCGTCCACCGCTGCGAACGCGCGGGCGAGGTAGGTTCCTCGGGCTCCGCCCAGGTTTCCAGATGCCCACCGGTGGGGGATGGGCGGCCCCGGGACTGCGCCGGGGCACTCGGACCGCCGCGTCGTGGGCGGCCCACGGGTTATGCAGGACCGGAGGGCCCTTCCAGACCCACGCCTTCTCGGGCGTGGACGGGGCGGCCTCGCGGCCCCCTGGCCGCGGCCCCCTGCGGGCCGCCCCCGCGCAGGAGCGTCCTCTACGGGTGCGCCGCCTTCCTCCGGCCGCCGACGCGCAGCATGGTCCTCTTCGCGCTCCTCGATCGCGGCCCCCAGCGGCTGTGCCGATTCAGCTGCTCCCCGTTCTCCTCGCCTCGACGGCCTCGCGCACCGCGGCCACGATCTCGTCCAGCCCCGCGCCGGGGCCGAAGACGGCGCTGATCCCCAGGGCGCGCACCGCTCCGAGGTCCGGCTCGGGGATGATCCCCCCGGCGAAGACGACGACGTCCCCCATGCCCCGCTGCCGCAGGGCGTCCATGATGCGGGGGAAGAGGTCGAGGTGGGCGCCGGAGTGGATGGAGAGACCGACCACCTCGACGTCCTCCTGGAGGGCCGCCTCGGCGATGGTCTCCGGGGTCTGCCGGATGCCGGTGTAGATCACCTCCATCCCGGCGTCCCGCAGGGCCCGGGCGACGATCTTGGCCCCCCGGTCGTGCCCGTCCAGGCCGGGCTTGGCGATCAGCACCCGCACCGGCGGCGTGAGGGGCGGCGGCGTCCCGGGGGCGCCGCCGGCGCCGGCGGCCATCAGCGGCCCTCGAAGCGGGCCGGGCGCTTCTCCAGGAAAGCGGTCAGCCCTTCCCGGCGGTCGGCGGTGGCGAAGGCGTGGGCGAACAGGTTGACCTCGAGCGCCAGGGCGGCGGACAGGTCCATCTCGCGGCCCATGTTGATGGCCTGCTTGGCGTAGGCCACGGCCAGCGGGGGCAGGGTGGCGAAGCGGGCGGCCAGCTCGAGCGCTTCGGGGAGCACCCGGTCGGCCGCGACGACCCGGTTGAGCAGCCCGGCCCGGTCGGCGGCGGCGGCGCTGATCGGGCGTCCGGTCAGCACCATCTCCTTGGCCAGCGCCGTCCCGACCAGCCGGGGCAGGCGCTGCGTCCCGCCCCAGCCGGGAATCAGGCCCAGATTGATCTCCGGCTGACCGAGCTGCGCCGTCTCGGCCATCACCCGGAAGTCGCAGGCCAGAGCCAGCTCGCAGCCACCGCCGACGGCGGTGGCGTTGATGGCGGCGACCGTCGGCTTGGACAGGCTCTCCACGGCGCGGAAGACGTCGTGACCGAGCTCGGCCCAGCGCCGGGCGTCCGGGGCGCTCATCTCGCGCATGCCCCGGATGTCCGCCCCGGCGCAGAAGGCCCGGTCGCCGGCGCCGGTGATGACGACGGCGCGCACCGTGTCGTCGGCCGCCGCCGCGGCCGCGGCCGTGCGGAGCTGGCGCAGCAGCGCCTCGTTGAGGGCGTTGCGCGCCTCCGGCCGGTTCAGGGTCAGGACGGCGGTGGCGCCCTCCTGGCGGACGAGCAGGACGCCGGACTCGCGTGCGTTCATGCCTTCTCCCTCTGGGGAGCGGGGCGCTCCCCGGCGTCCGGCCCCGGGCCTCCCGGCCCCGGGCCTCCCGGCGACGCGGGCGCGGGCGCGGGCGCGGGCTGCAAGAGATGGCGGGCGATCAGCAGTCGCTGGATCTCGGACGTCCCTTCGTAGATCTCGGTCACCTTGGCGTCGCGGAAGTAGCGCTCCACCTCCCCCTCGCGCATGTAGCCGAGGGCGCCGTGGAGCTGCACGGCCTTGGTGGCGGCGCGGTTCGCGGCCTCAGAAGCGTACAGCTTGGCCATCGAGGCGTCCGCCGCCGCCGGGAGTCCGGCGTCCTGCCGGGCGGCGGCGCGGTAGGTGAGCAGCCGGGACGCCTCGACCTCCACGGCCATGTCCGCGACCGCGAACTGGATGGCCTGATAGTCCGCCAGGGGCCGGCCGAACTGGCGCCGCGCGCGTACCCGGGCCAGGGAGGCGTCGAGGCAGGCCTGGGCGATCCCCAGGGCCTGGGCGGCGATCCCCACCCGGCCCCGCTCGAGGGCCCCGAACGCCACGGCCAGGCCCTCGCCCGGCTCGCCGAGCACGGCGCCGTCCGGGACGCGGCAGGCGCTGAAGGTCAGGTCGCAGGTGGAGGCGGCCTGCACGCCCAGCTTGTTCCGCCGGGGCCCGACCGTCAGCCCGGGCGTCTCCCGGGGGACGAGGAACGCGGTCACCCGGCGCCGCGGGGCATCCGGCGCGGTGACGGCGAAGACGACGATCAGGGCGGCCTCGCCGGCGTTGGTGATGTAGCGCTTCTCCCCGTCCAGCACCCAGCCGCCGCCGGCCCCGTCCCGCGTGGCGCGGGTGGTGATCCCGGCGGCGTCCGAGCCCGCCTCGGGCTCGGTGAGGGCGAATGCGCCGAGGAGCGCGCCGCTGGCCAGCGGGCGCAGCCAGCGCTCGCGCTGCGCCGCCGTGCCGTGGCGCTCCAGGGGGGCGCAGACGAGGGAGTTGTGCACGGAGGCGATCACCCCGGTCGAGGCGCAGACCCGGCTGACCTCTTCCACCGTCAGCGCCAGCTCCGTCGCCCCCAACCCGCGGCCGCCCCACGGCTTCGAGACCTGGACGCCGAGCAGGCCGGCGCCGGCCAGCGCGGCGACGGCGGCGGCGGGGAAGACCTGCCGCGCGTTGGCCTCGGCGGCCCCGGGGGCCACCCCGGCGGCGACCACGCCGGCGACCTCGGCGCGGAACGCCCGGTGGCGAGCGCTGAGCTCGAAGCCCGGCTCAGCCGGGGCGGTCGACTTCGCCGTACTCATAGAAGCCGGCCCCGCTCTTGCGCCCGAGCAACCCGGCGGCGACCATCCGGCGCAGCAGCGGACACGGCCGGTACTTGTCTTCGCCCAGGTCGCGGTGCAGCACCTCGAGGATGTGCAGGCAGACGTCCAGTCCGATGAGATCGGCCAGCTCGAGCGGCCCCATAGGGTGACTCATGCCCAGCTTCATCACCTGGTCGATCGCCTCCCGCGAGGCCACCCCCTCCATCAGGGCGAAGCACGCCTCGTTGAGCATGGGCAGCAGGATGCGGTTGGCGACGAAGCCGGGGAAGTCGTTGACCACCACCGGCACCTTCCCCAGGCGCTCGGCCAGGGCGGCGACCGAACGGACGGTCGCCTCCGAGGTGCGCTGCCCGCGGACGACCTCGACCAGGCGCATCACCGCCACGGGGTTGAAGAAGTGCATCCCGGCGACCCGTTCCGGCCCGCCGACGCCGCCGGCCAGGGCGGTGATGGAGATGCTCGACGTGTTGGAGACGAGCAGGGCGCTGTCCGGAAAGAGTCCGGCGCCGGCGGCGAGGACGCGCTGCTTCGTGGCCAGGTCCTCGACCACCGCCTCGACCAGCAGATCGGCGCCGGCCGAGGCGTCGAGCACCGGGGTGAAGCGGATTCGCTCCAGCGTGCCGGACGCGTCGGCGGCGCTCACCGTCTTGCGGCGCACCAGGCGATCGAGCGAGCGGCCGATGGCCTCCTCGGCGCGGCCGAGCTGCGGCGGCGAGGTGTCCACCAGGGTGACGTCGATGCCCGCGGTGGCCAGCACCTGGGCGATGCCACTGCCCATCGTCCCGGCGCCGACGACCGTGGCCCGTTGCACCACCTGGGGCGTCGCCTGCTCCCGGAATGCGGCCACCGCTCAGCCTCCCTGCGACCCGGCGTCGAGCGCGAAGGGGATGGCCAGCGCCCCGGCCAGGCGGCGCAGGTCGTCGACGACGAAGGCCTCGTAGCGGATGCCCTCGACGGTCTGGCGCCGGGCGATCTCGTTCTCGATGTCCCCCGGAGCGTAGACCCGCGCGACGCCCTCGCGGGGGCGGGACTCGCGAATCCCGGCGGCGACGGCCCCGGCCCGGCCGGCGACGCGCTCGACCGGCTCGATCGCCCCGATGTCGATGGCCATGAACCAGTGGGAGCGTCCGGCGCGGGGGACGTCGCTGCGGTTGACCTCGTCGTCGAACGGCCCGCCGGCGAGCAGGGAGGTGAAGAGCGAGAGCATGGTGGCCAGGCCGAAGCCTTTGTAGCCGGCGATGGGGACGAGGCTGCCGTCGCGGGCCCGGGCCTGCGGGTCGGTGCTGGGCAGCCCGTCCCGGTCGAGGGCCCAGCCTTCGGGGATCGGCTGCCCCCGCCGGCGGTAGATGTCCAGGCGGTTGCCGGCCACGACCGAGAGGGCCATATCCAGAAAGACGGAGTCCTGCCCGCTGCCGTCCGCGCCGGCGGCGGGCAGGGCCCAGGACGGCGGGTTGTTGCCGACCCGGGGCTCTGTCCCGCCCCAGGGGGCGAGCGAGGCCCCGGCGTTGGTCACGGCGAAGCCGGCCAGACCCTGCCGGGAGGCGAGCCGGGCCCAGTAGCCCGAAGCGCCGTAGTGGCTGCTCTCGCGCATGAACACGCAGCCGACGCCGTGCTCGCGGGCCAGGGCGATGGCCTGCTCCATCCCGTAGTGGGCGCAGACGTGCCCCAGGCCGCCGCCGCCGCTCATCTGACAGAGCCCGCCGGACGCGGCCGTGACCCGGATCTCCGGGCGGGCCCGCAGGCGCCCCTCCTGCACGGAGCGGACGTAGCCGGGGAGGTTCTTGAGTCCGTGGGTGCTGACCCCGTACAGGTCGGCGTCGGCGATGGCGGTGGCCGCTTTGAGGGCGTCGCCGCCCGGAACGCCGGCGGCGACGAAAGCCCGGCGGGCGAAGTCGACGGCCCGCTCGGCGGGGACCAGGACGGTCGGTTGTCCGCTGCTATCGACCGGCAATCGGAGGCTGTACCTCCTCCAGGAGAGTCTCGCGGGCCCGACCGGCGGGCGAGGCGGCGGGCTCGCGCGCGCCAGCGTCGTAGTCTACGCCGGGAGGCGTGGGGCCGCAACCGGCAACCGGCAACCGGCAACCGGCGCCGGCCGGACGGGAGCGAGACGGGTCAG
>DATLLM010000509.1:0-4501 GCA_035537855.1 Chloroflexota bacterium
AGCGCGCCGCGTGGCCGTCGGCCGTCCTGTTCGATCTGGACGGGACGCTGGTGGATTCGTTCCTGGGGATCGCCGCCACGGTGGACGCCGTGCTCGTCGGGCGCGGCGCCGCCCCCTGCGACCGGGCGACGCTGCGGGGGATGATCGGGGCGCCCCTCGAAGTCATCTTCGCGGCCCTCGTCCCCGGGCTGCCCCCGGAGGGCGCCGGGGAGCACGTCGCGGAGTACCTGCGGCGCTTCCCGGACCTGGGCGTCCCGGCCTCCCCCCTCTTCGCCGGCATCCTGCCGGCCCTCGACGCCTGCCGCGCCGCCGGCCTGCGCCTGGCCGTGGTCACCACCAAGCGCACCCGGGTCGCCCGGTCGCAGGGGGCGGCGCCGCGCCCGACGAGCACGGCGTCCACCGTGGCGGCGATCCCCAGGAACGAATCCACCAGCGTCCCGTCCAGATCGAACAGGACGGCCGACGGCCACGCGGCGCGCTCTGCCGGATGGGGCGTCAGATTCCCCGCTCGCTCCAGCCCGTGCGGGGCTCGAGGGGGTGGGCCCCGGCGACGGCCTCGTCCAGGGTGATGCCCAGGCCCGGTCCGCCGGGGAGGGGGACGTGATTCCCGGTGCGCCGGGGCTGCTCCGGGCAGAGGTCGAAGAACCAGGGCTCGTAGTACTCGGCGTGGTACTCCTGGATGAGGAAGTTGGGCAGGGACGCGTCGAGGTGGAAGCTGGCCACGGTGCCGATGGGGCTGTTGGTGTTGTGGGGGGCAACGGTGAGGTGCTGGGCCTCGGCGATGGCGGCGATCTTCTTCAGCTCGGTGATGCCCCCGGCGTTGCAGAGGTCCGGCTGGAGGACGTCGATCGCCTCGGCCTTGATCAGCTCGAAGAAGGGGAACTTGGTGTAGAGGCGCTCGCCGGTGGCGATGGGGATGCGCACCAGGCGGCGCACCTGCGCCATCTCGTCGACGTTCTCCTGCGAGACGGGCTCCTCGAACCAGAAGGGGTGGTAGCGCTCGAGGCGCTGGCCCAGGCCGACGGCGGTGTGGACGTTGAACTTGGCGTGCACCTCGACCAGGATGTCCACCTCCGGCCCGACCGCCTCGCGCACGGCGGCGACGCGGTCCTCGGCGAGCTGCGCCTCGCGGGGGGAGATGGTGTAGTAGTTGTGCTGGCCGAAGGGATCGAACTTCATCGCGTCGAAGCCGCGGGCGACGACCTCGCGGGCCTCGGCGGCGTTCTGCTCCGGCGTCCCCGGGTTGGTGTACCAGCCGTTGGCGTAGACCCGCAGCTCCTGCCGGATGGGCCCTCCGAGGAGCTCGTAGACGGGGCGCCCGAGGGCTTTGCCCTTGAGGTCCCACAGGGCGATGTCCAGCCCGGAGAGGGCGGTGCTGCCCAGGGGGCCGCCGCGGGCGGGGGTGTCCTGGTAGAGCCGCGTCCAGTGGCGCTCGTGGTGCAGCGGGTCCTGGCCCACCAGGTAGCGGTCGACCCACTGCCGGATGATCGACGCGATCTCGCCGTCGTAGGCGTGCAGGCTGGCGTCCCCCAGCCCGTAGAGCCCCTCGTCGGTCAGCAGCTTGAGCAAGAGCCAGTGCCGGCGGGCGTTCTTGTGGAACGTGCCGACGACGAACGTCTCGACCCCGGTTATCTTCATCGCACCTCGCCTCTCGTCCGGGCGGCGATACTACCAGAGCAGCCCGGACGAGGCGGGAGGCGCGGGGGGCGAGCGGTTGGGGCTCAGCGGGCGCGAGACGCGGCGGGCCGCCGGGCGCCGCGGCCGGCGGGCTTCCCGTTGGGCTTCCCGTTCGGCTGACCGTTGGTGCGGGGGCCCGACCCGTTCGCCACGGCGCGGGAGGCGGCGGCGCCCTCGCGGAGGACGAAGCGCCCCTCCAGCTCCTCCTGGATGACGGAGAGGCCGGTGTAGGCCAGCTCGGCGTTGTGGGCCATCGCGGCGCCGAACCATCCCTGGCGGCGCATGGCGAGGCCCTTGCCCACGGCCTCCTCGCGTACGCCCTCCCAGAGGGGGTCGGCGAAGAAGTCGGTCACCTCCGAGGAGAAGTGGCCGGCGGCGTCGACCGAGCAGCCGATGGCGGAGACGATCGGCTGGCAGTAGGCGAAGCGCACCTCGCTGTTGACCGGCATGGGGGTGATGGGCATCACGTGGCTCCCCCGGGCGTCGCCGGTGACGTAGGGGCAGATGGCCCAGGGCAGGAGCAGCTCCTCCGGGGCGGCGAAGAGGCCCTGGTTGCGCACCACGGCCACCGGGTCGTCCTTGCCGACGTACTTCCCGGCGATGTTGTGCAGCCGGCTGGTGCTGGCGGCGACGACCTGCTCGTCCGGGTAGGCCCGCGACCAGACGCTGTCGATGGCGTAGCGGGTCTCGTCGCGCAGCAGGGCGACGATGCGGTAGTAGTCCTCCGGGGCGTGGAGGTCGATCAGGCGGTCGCCGGTGGTGCACTCCATGTCCATGATGCGGAAGGTGAACCCCCGGCTCATCTCCGGCTTGAGCAGCAGCCCGCCGCAGAACATGGGGTCGGCGAGGGCGAGGAAGAGGGGCAGGTTGTAGGCCCCCGGGCCGCACTTGTCGGCGTAGAGGAAGAGGACGCTCTCCGCCGGGCGGACCGGGTTCGTCTTCACCGGGTCGTGGTCGAAGGCCACCTCGGCGACGGCCGGGCCGGCGCCGCGGATGTTGCCTGAGGGGGCGTCCACCAGCAGGTCCTGCCCGGCGGCGTAGTCGCCCCTGATCTGGGCGACGGCGGTGCCGGCGACGAACGCGTCCCAGGCGAAGCGGTGCACCTCCTCGGCGTCCGGGCCGCGGGTGTGGCTGCAGGTGATGGCGATGTCGTCGCCGGTGTGGGTCACCAGGGCGTCGATCAGCAGGCCGCGGGCGACGGCGGCGTCGACCTCCTGCTTCACGCGGTCGCGCACGGCGTACGCCGGCCGGGTGTGGCCCCCTGGGGAGCCGATGTCCGCCTTGAAGATACTGAGCGTCAGCCTCACCGGTTCGACCTCCTTCGGGGCCCGAGGTGGTGGCGCAGCCGGGGCGGCCGGGGCCGCCGGCCCGGGTGGGAGGGCTGCGCCACCCGGAGCGTAGGCCGGACGCGGGACGAGGGCAACGCGCAAGCGGGGGGGTGGCGCAGACTGCGCCCCGGTTGTGCCATTCTGTGATCGCCCGCACGCCCGCCGCCCGGATGCGCACGGGGCCGCATCCGTGCACCCGGCGGGGTAGCGCGCGCGGGCGAGAGGGGGTACAGCGGTGACGCGCACGCGGGCGGAGGACGACGCCCTGACCTACCACGTGGCCTGGATGTACTTCGCCGAGGGCAAGACGACCCAGGAGGTGGCGGACGAGCTCAGGGTCGAGCGCAGCTTCGTCAGCCGGCGGTTGAAGGAGGCCCGGCTGCGGGGGATGGTGCACATCCTGGTCACGCCTCCGGTGCGGGTGCAGGAGCTGCGCGGGCTGGAGCGCCGCCTGAAGTCCCAGTACCCCCTGTCGGAGGCGGTCGTGCTGCCCGGGCGGGAGGACGTGATGGACGTCGAGGGCAGCCCGGACAAGGAGAGCGTCGTGCTGGCCTGCTGCCAGGCGGCGGCGCAGTGGCTGGCGGACACGCTGAAGGACGGCGAGACGCTGGCCGTGCCCTGGGGGCGGGTGGCGTCCTACATCTCGGGGCAGCTGAATCAGCTGGGGCACACGGCAACGCTCAAGAACCTGGTCACCGTGCCCATCGTGGGGGTGACCGGGGTGACGACCCATCCCTTCGAGGCCAACACCATCGCCGCGCGCGTCGCCGCCGTCTTCGGCGGGCGGTCGCTGCTGCTGGCCGCGCCGGCGGTGGTGCGGCCGGATCAGTACGAGGTGGTGACCCGCATCCCGCTGGTGCAGCGCGTCCTGGAGCAGGCCCGGGCGGCGGACGTGGTCATCACTCCGGTGACGGCGGCCGACCCGCGCACCTCCACCGTGGTGCGCCAGGGCCTGGCCCGGCCGGAGGAGATCCAGTACCTGATGGAGCAGGGGGCGGTGGGCGAGATCGCCAGCTTCTGGTGGTTCAACCGCCTGGGGCGGCTGGTGGAGCTGCCCCAGGCCCGCCCCATCGGACTCGGCCTGGACGGCCTGGCGGAGATCGTGCGGGACGGGCGGAAGGTGGTCGCGGTGGTCGCCGCCAGCCGGGCGCGGATCGGCCCGCTGCGGGTGGCGCTCGAGCAAGAGCTGGTCAACGTGCTGGTCACGGACCAGGTGACGGCGCAGGAGCTGCTGACCGAGGGCGAGGGCTACGCCTACCCCGGGGGGCGTACCGCGCCCCCCGGGCGATGACTCCGGTTGACTCGCGATGAGGCGGCCGCCGGCCCCGGCGCGGTCGCGCTGCGGGTGCGACCGGCGGCGCGTTACGCCGGTTGGGAGGAGGAGAAGGGACAGGCGATGTCGGTGCAGTACTTCCTCAAGCTGCAGGGGATGGAGGGCGAGAGCACGGACGCCCGCCACCGGGGCGAGATCGAGGTTGAGGCCTGGTCCTGGGGAG
>DATLLM010000510.1:0-2496 GCA_035537855.1 Chloroflexota bacterium
CCGTCTCGGTCTCCGTCTCGGTCTCCGTCTCGCTCATAGCCACCAATTGTGCGTTCTCGGCGGGCCCGACCGGGCGCCGGCCACGCTTACGCCGGCCTTATCCCCTTCTGACCCGGCTCTGAGCTGGGTTCCGTAAGTACGTTGATGAGCGGTCGCGCACGGAGCGCGGAGCCGCTCGCGATGGCAAAGGAGCCAGCAATGTCGACGTCGATCCGGTCGGTATCCCGCCGGCACATTCTGGGCGGCGCCGGGGCCGCCCTCGCCGCCGTGGCGGCGGCGTGCGGCCCGGCGAACGGAGGCACCGCCGGCGGCGGCGCGCCGGCCCCCTCCGGGACGGCCAGCGTCAGCGGCAAGCTGCAGGTCGTCCAGGTGCTGGACTTCCACCCCGACCACAACGCCTTCCTGCGCAAGACGATCAACGAGTTCGCGTCCGCGCGGGGCTGGGACCTGGACCTGAGCGACCTCGCCGGGTTCCTCGGCGGCTCGGACGTCTACCAGAAGCTCCAGGCCCAGAAGTCCGCCGGGCAGCCGGTCGACCTGATCTTCCACGGCCTGTCCGGGCCGCGCCTCAACCTGTTCGGCCTGACCCGGGACGCGACCCCCGTGGTCAACCGGATGGTGCAGCGCTACGGGCAGCCCTACTCCAGCGCCAGGGCGACCCACCTGATCGACGGGAAGTGGGTCGGCGTGCCGTTCTACGACCGCACCGGGGGCTACTTCATCCGCGAGGACCGCTTCGCCGAGCTGGGCCTGACCATCGCCAGCGGGGCGTTCGATCGCTGGGACCGCCTGCTCGCCGCCGCCCGCGCCGTCTCCCGGCCGGACCAGAACTTCGCCGGCTGGGGCATGACCGTCAACCGCTCGGGCGACGGCGAGTCCCACGTCTGGGATCTGATCCAGGGCTTCGGCGGCGCCCTGACCGACGAGAGCGGCCAGGTGGTGACCCTCAACAGCCCGCAGACGGTCGAGGGCGTGCGCTTCCTGGCGGACGTCTACCGTGCGCCGGAGAACGCCGGGGTGACGCCGCCGGGCGTCAACGCCTGGAACGACACGAGCAACAACGAGGCCTACCTCGCCGGGACGATCGCCATCGCCTCCAACGCCGGCACGCTCTACGCCAAGGCGGTGCTGGACAAGAATCCGGTGGCGGACGCCACCACCCTGATCCAGAAGCCGTACAGCGTCTCCGGGCAGCGCCTCCAGGGCTCGGGCGGCCACTACTTCTACTTCATGGACGGCTCGAAGAACTTCGATCCGGCCGCGCAGCTGGCCGACCACCTGCTCTCGGACGAGGTGCAGAAGACCCTGTGGCAGATCAGCGCCGGGTACGTCGTGCCGGCCTACGCCAACCGCTGGGACGATCCCCTGATCCGGGACAACCGCATCGCCCGCGCCTTCCGCCCGATCTCCTTCAACGAGCCGCCCTTCCCCGGCATGGCCTGGCGGGGCCCGGTGAACGAGGCGTCTGAGGCGGTCAGCGGGGAGAACGTGGCCACGGACATGATGGGCGAGATCCTGGCCGGTAAGGCGGTTGAGGCCGCCGTGCGCGACGCCCACAACCGGGCCGTCTCCATCTACCAGTCCTTCGGCTTCAAGGGCCGCTAGCGCCGGCTGCGCCGCCCTCACCGGCTCGAGAAGCAAGAGGCAGGAGGCCGTCATGGCCACGACCACGCTGCGCATCCCCGTACGCCCGGCCGGCGCGACCGGCGCCGGCCGGGACCGCCGCCCCGTCCACCGCCCGGCGGGCGGCGCCGCCCGCCGGCTGCGCCACGCCCTCGGCGACGACTGGGCGCCGGCCTACCTGTTCGTCGCCCCGCTGCTCGTCCTGCTCGTCGGGCTGATCGCCTGGCCCATCGCGCAGGCCGTCTGGATGAGCTTCCACAACGTGATCGGTCCCCGCTGGGGGGACTTCGTCGGCCTGCGCAACTACGCCGTCCAGGTGCAGGACCCCCTCTTCCAGCGCTCCTTCGTCCTCACCGTGCTGTTCACGGCCGAATCGGTCGCGGTCAAGTTCGCCGTCGGGCTCAGCGCCGCCCTCGCCCTGCACCAGCTGCGGCGGTGGCGCTTCTCGGGCCTGCTCACCGCCCTGATCCTGGCCCCCTTCATCGTCCCCGAGGTGGTCACGGCGGCCATCTGGCGCTACCTCTACAACCCCACCTTCGGCGGGCTGAACGCCACGCTGCAGGCCCTGCACGCGCTGACCGGCGGGCTGATCGGCAGCGTCCAGGGCCTGCCCTGGACGGGCGACCCGACGCTCGCCCTGCAGGCGATGGTGGCGGTGAACGTCTGGAAGGGCGTCCCCTTCTTCACCCTGCTGGCCCTGGCCGGGCTGAAGGCCATCGACCGCGAGCTGTACGACGCCGCCGCCGTCGACGGGGCGAACGCCTGGCAGCGCTTCCTGCACATCACCCTGCCCGGGCTGCGCTACGTGATCATCGTGGAGACCCTCTTCTCCACCATCTCCACCTTCAACACCTTCGGCCTGGTCTACCTCAT
>DATLLM010000511.1:0-3177 GCA_035537855.1 Chloroflexota bacterium
GGCGGGCAGGAGGAGCCGTCTCATCCGTAGAGGACGGTTTTGCGCGGGTACGGCCGTTGGGGGCCGCCGCCAGGGGTCCGCGAGGCCGCCCGGTCCACGGCCAGGAAGGCGTGGGCGAGGGACGGCCGCCCGGTCTCGCCCGGGCGCCCGGCGGCCCACCGGTGGGTGACGCGCCGACCTGGGGCTCCGCCCGGGCGCCCGGACCGCCGGGACGCGGGTGACGCGCGGGCGGCACATTCCGGCAGCGGGCCGCACCGCCCCGGACTCGCGGGCGTCGAGCCCGCCGCCTCGCGGCCCCCTGGCGGCGGCCCCCAACGGCCGTACCCGCGCAGAATCACGCTCTACGGATGGCGCCGGGGGCCGTACCCGCGCAGAACCGTGCTCTACGAATGCCGCTACGGGCCCCTCGCGCGCAGAATCGCGCTCTAAGAATGCCGCTACGGGCCCCTCGCGCGCAGAATCGCGCTCTACGGATGGCGCCGACTCCTCCTGCCTGCGCTTACGCGCATTCGCCCTCCCGCCCGCCGCCGCCGGTTAGAATGCCCGAACGATGGGCAACTCAGGGGAAGGCCCGGCAAGGGCCGGCGGCCAGGAGCGGCTGACCCCGCTGCGCCGGCAGTATCTGGCCCTCAAGCGCCGCCACCCGGACGCCATCCTCTTCTTCCGCTTGGGCGACTTCTACGAGACGTTCGACGGCGACGCCGAGCTGGCCGCCCGCACGCTGCAGATCACCCTCACCTCGCGCGAGATGGGCAAGGGGCTGCGCGTGCCCATGGCCGGGGTGCCGCACCACGCCGTCGAGGGGTACATCGCCCGGCTGATCGCCGCCGGGCATAAGGTGGCCGTCTGCGAGCAGGTGGAGGCCGGCGCGTCCGGCGCGTCCGGCGGCGGCGGACTGAGCCAGTGGCGGCCCCCAACCGAGGCCCCGGCGCCGGCGAAAGGGATGATGGCCCGCGAGGTGATGCGGGTGGTCACCCCGGGGACGGTGGTCGAGCCACGGATGCTCGAGGCGCGGCGCAACAACTACCTCTGCGCCCTGGTCGCCGACGCCGCTCCGGACGGGGCCCTGCGCTTCGGGCTGGCCCAGGCGGACGTGACCACCGGGGAGTTCGCCGCCGCCGAGCTGGTGGGGGACGAGGCGGTGGCCGAGCTGGGCCGGGAGCTGGACCGGCTGCGTCCGGCGGAGTGCGTCGTCCCCGCCGGGCAGGAGGACGGGGCCGAAGGGCGGGCCGCCGCCGGGCGCAACGTCACCCCCCTCGACGTCTGGCGCTTCGACCTGGCGACGGCCCGGGAGACGCTCTGCCGCCTCTTCGGCGTGACCAGCCTGGCCGGATTCGGCTGCGACCGGCTGCCCCTGGCCACCCGGGCCGCCGGGGCGCTGGTGGCCTACGTCGAGCAGACCCACCGCCCGCTCCTGGCCCTGCTGGACGGCCTGCACACCTACGAGCCGGAGCGCTTCGTCCGCCTGGACGGCTTCACCCGGCGCAACCTGGAGCTGGCGGAGCCGCCCCTCTTCGCCGGGGGCCGTCCGGGCGCCGGCGGGCCGGGCGCCGCGGCGGCGGAGACCGGATTCCGCCCCACCCTGCTCACCGTGCTGGACGAGACGCGCACGGCCATGGGCGGGCGCCTCCTGCGGCGCTGGCTGGGTCAGCCCCTGCTCGATCTGGCCGAGCTGCGCCGGCGCCACGACGCCGTCGAGCGCCTGACCGGAGACGGCGTGCTGCGGGGCCGGCTCCGCGCCCTGCTGGGCAGCGTGGCCGACGTCGAACGCCTGACCAACCGCGTGCGCCAGGGCGCCGCCCTCCCCCGCGATCTGCTCGCCCTGCGCGTCTCGCTCCTCGCCGGCGGCGAGATCGGCGCGCTCGTCGCCGCCGCCGGCGCGACCGAGCTGGCCCCCCTGGCCGGCGCGACCGACCCCTGCGCGGACGTCGCCGACCTGATCGAGCGGGCCGTCTTCGACCCCACCCCGGGAGAGGGCAAGCGGCGCGACGCCGCCCTCGCCACCTGGGAGGACGAGCGCCTGATTCGCAGCGGCTTCAGCCCGGCCCTGGACGAGCTGGTGCAGAGCAGCGCCGACGCCCGGCGCTGGATCGCCGGCCTGGAAGCGGCCGAGCGGGAGCGCACGGGGATCAAGGGGCTGCGAGTCGGCTTCAACAAGGTCTTCGGCTACTACCTGCAGGTCTCCCACGCCTACAAGGGGGAGGTGCCGGGGCACTACATCCGGCGCCAGACGCTGACCGACGGCGAGCGCTACATCACCCCCGAGCTGAAGGAGTACGAGAACCTCGTCCTGCACGCCCAGGAGCGCATCGCCGAGCTCGAGCGGCGCCTGTTCGGCGAGCTGCAGCGCGAGATCGCCGCCGCCGCCGCCCGCCTGCTGGCCACCGCCGGCGCCCTGGCCCAGCTGGACGTCCTCGCCGGCTTCGCCGAGGTGGCCATCCGCCGGGGCTACGTCCGCCCCCAGCTGGAGGACGGCGAGACCCTGGAGATCGAGGCCGGACGCCACCCGGTCGTCGAGGCCGCCCTGGAAGGGGCAACCGCCCAGCTCGGCCAGCCCGCCGCCTTCGTGCCCAACGCCTGCCGGCTGGACACCACGGCGGAGCAGATCGCCATCATCACCGGTCCCAACATGGCCGGGAAGAGCACCTTCCTGCGCTCCGTCGCCCTGATCGTGCTCCTCGCCCAGGTGGGCAGCTTCGTCCCCGCCGCCCGCGCCCGCATCGGCCTCGTCGACCGCATCTTCACCCGGGTCGGCGCTCAAGATGACCTCGCGGCCGGACAGAGCACCTTCATGGTGGAGATGGTGGAGACCGCCAGCATCCTCCGCCACGCCCGGCGCAAGAGCCTGGTGATCCTGGACGAGATCGGGCGGGGGACGAGCACCTACGACGGCGTCGCCATCGCCCAGGCGGTCGTCGAGCACCTCCACGGCCCCGAGGCCGGCCCCCGCACCCTGTTCGCCACCCACTACCACGAGCTGGCCGAGCTGGAGCACAGCCTCCCCCGGGTGCGCAACCACCGGGTGGACGTGCTCGAAGAGGGCGACCGGGTGGTCTTCCTGCACCGGGTGGTGCCGGGGAGCGCCGGGCGCAGCTACGGCATCCACGTCGCCCGCCTGGCCGGCGTCCCCCGCGCCGTCACCCGCCGCGCGGAAGAGGTTTTGGCCGGCCTGGAGGC
>DATLLM010000512.1:0-10805 GCA_035537855.1 Chloroflexota bacterium
TCTTCCAGCAGCCGAACTTCTTCGGCTGCCTCGAGCCAGCGCCCGACCTCGCGGCCGCCGCGTTCCGGCCCCTGCACCCCGAAGCGCGCGACCAGGGCGATCCCTACCTGCTGGCGCCCCCGCCCGGCGCCACCGCCCGGCGCTACTACGTCTACGTCACCGGCGAGGACGCCGCCACCGGGGCCGCCTTCCCCGTCTACGCCTCGGACGACCTGCTGTCCTGGACGCCACTCGGCCCGTCCCTGGCCGGCGTGCCGCACGCCGCCCACTGGGCCCCCTGCGTGCGCCACGTCCCCGGCCTGGCCCGCCCCTACGTCATGCTCTTCTCGCGGGCCGTGGGCACGGGCGAGGCCGCCCACATCGGGCACGTCATCCGCCGGGCGGACGCGGAGCGGCCGGAGGGCCCCTTCCGGGAGAGCGGGCAGGCCCTGACCGCGGGGACGGACTTCGCCATCGATCCGGACGTCTACCGCCGGCCGGACGGGCGCTTGATGCTGGCCTACGCCACCGACTTCGTCGCCGACGCCCCGCTCGGCACCGGAATCGTCGAGGTCGCCGTGCGCGAGGACCTGACCGCGGTCGAGGGCCGGCCGGCCGTCCTCGCCCGCGCGGCCTACGACTGGCAGGTCTACGACCCCGCCCGCACGCTGCCCTGGATGACCATCCCCGGCGTGGACTGGTCGCGGGACACGGTGCGCTGGCACACCGTTGAGGCCCCCAGCGGGGGGCTGGTCTCGCCCACCGGGCGCCCCGTCTACCTCTACAGCGGGGGCTGCTTCTTCGACTTCTACGCCGTCGGGGCCATCGAGCGCACGGCCGGCGGCGCGCTGCGGCCGCTGACCGGGGCGGACGGCGGCTTCGTGCTCCGCCCCCGCCCGGCGGCCGCGGTCTACGCCCCGGGCCACTGCTGCTGGTTCGCCGGCCCGGACGGCGCCACCTACTTGCTGCTCCACGCCCGCTTCGGGGCCTCGGACGCCCCGCGGCAGTTCGCCCTCGCGCCGCTGCGCTGGGACGAGCGGGGGCGCCCGGTCGCCGACCCGGCGGACCCGGCCGGGTAGCGACCCGCTCGGGGTGCCCGCCGCGCGGGCGCCCCGCTCAGCCGAAGTAGACGGCGGCGACGTCCCTCGCGAAGTTGCGCCCCAGGATGGCGTAGCCGGCGGCGTCCGGGTGCAGGTCGTCCGGCAGGTAGGACGCCAGGTCGGCGCCGAAGACGCTCATCCCGTCGACGTAGTGCACGTTGGCGTCGCCGTGGGCGCGCAGGCTCTCCACCGCCAGGGCCACCTCCTGGCGCATCGCCTCCAGGGTGAAGCCGACGGCGTTCGGCGTGCGCTCCCGGGGCGGCGAGCAGATGGGGGACATGACCACGTAGGGGGCGTCCGGGTGCCCCTCGCGCACGACCTGCACGAAGCCGACGATCGCCGAGCGGAAGGCCCGGGGCCCGAGAGAGGCGGCGCCGTAGATGTTGATCCCGACGCACATGGAGAGGTAGTCCGCCGGCAGGGCGCGCATGGTGCGCGCCACCATCACGTCCAGGTGGCACTGCCCGCCGAAGCCGAGGCAGGTGAGATTCAGGCTCCGCTCCCGGGCGGCGATGGCCGGCCAGGTCTGCGCCGGGCCGGCGGCCGTGCGGCACTGGGTGATCGAAGAGCCGTAGGTCACCCAGCGCCGGCCCGCGTCCGGCGCGGCGGCGAGCGAAGCCCCGTCCGGGAAGTCGACGGCGCTCAGCCGGAAGGTCCCGAACTGAGGCAGCCAGAGCTCGAGGCGCTTCTCGCCGGCGGGCAGGCCGTCGAAGCCGAAGCCGTCCCGCCCGGCGACCTCGGCGGCGCCGACCAGCTCGCCGTCGCAGAGCAGCTCGACCGGCGCCGCTTCGGGCGCCACCTCGCAGGCGGCGCTGAACGTCGTGGCGTCCGTGCTGAAGGCGAGCCGCACGCCAGCGGGCATCGCCGCCCGCTCCACGAGCACGTCCGGGAACAGCCCTCGCTGCTGGTAGGGGATGCGCCAGGGGGCGATCCCCCGCTCGTCCTGCTCAAGAGAGACGGCGCCCTCCCACGAGAGGCGCGTGTCGCCGGCGGTCACTCGCATGGCCCGCTATGGTACGTCCTGCGGCGCACCCTGCGGCGGGGCCCGAGGGGCACCCACACAGCGACCGCAGCGTACCACCTTGACGGTGCGGCGGGGCGCCGGCCGGCGGTTCGACCGGTGGCGAGCGCGTGGCGTACAGTGGACGCCAGCCTGATCCAGCCGGAAGGGAGAACCGCCGTGCCCAAGATCGCCCTGATCGGCGCCGGGAGCGCCACCTTCTCGCGGCGCCTGCTGGCCGACCTGCTGTCCTGGCCCGAGCTGGAAGACGCCGAGTTCGCCTTGATGGACCCGAACACGGAGCGTCTCGAGCTGATCGGTGCGCTGGCCGGCCGGATGGTGCAGGAGCGCGGCGTGGGCGCCCTGGTGGAGACGACCACCGACCGGGAGCGGGCGCTCGACGGGGCGGACCACGTCGTGACCACCCTGGCCGTCGGCTACGCCTACGAGAACGATCGCCCGGACGTGGCCATCCCCCGGCGCTACGGGCTGCACCAGACGGTGGCCGACACGATCGGCGTCGGGGGCGTCTTCCGCTACCTGCGCACCATGCCGGCGATGCTGGAGATCGGGCGGGACATGCAGCGCCTCTGCCCGCAGGCGCTCTGGCTGAACTACGTCAACCCGATGAACATGATCATGTGGACGCTGGCCGAGGCGGTGCCGGACATCCGCTCGGTCGGGCTGTGCCACTCCGTGCAGGGCACCTCGGAGCGCCTGGCCGGGTTCGTCGGCGTCGCCCCCGAGGAGCTGGCCTACTGGGTCGCCGGGATCAACCACCAGGCCTGGTTCCTGCAACTGCGCCACGGCACCTACCGCGGCGAGGACCTCTACCCCCGGCTGCGGGCGGCGATGGAGGACCCTGAGGTCTACGAGAAGGACCGGGTGCGCTTCGAGGTGATGCGGCACTTCGGCTACTTCGTCACCGAGTCCAGCCGGCACATGAGCGAGTACGTGCCCTGGTTCCGGCGCACCGAGGCCGATCGGGAGCGCTTCACGCCGCAGCAGTCCCTGCCGGAGTGGCAGCGGGAGCCCCAGCGGCAGGCGAACGGGCAGCTCGCCGCTGTGCCGTCTCGCCGGGCTGCGGTCTGGGACAGCATCCGCGCGCAGATCGCCGGCGAGACCCCCATCGACTTCAAGCGCAGCCGCGAGTACTGCTCGTACATCGTGCACGCCGTGGAGTCAAACACCGGCTTCCGCTTCAACGGCAACGTGCCCAACACCGGGCTGATCCCCAATCTGCCGCCCGGGTGCAACGTCGAGGTGCCGATCCTGGTGGACAACGCCGGATTGCACCCCTGCTACGTCGGCGACCTGCCCCCGCAGCTGGCGGCGATCAACCGCACCAACGTCAACGTCCAGGAGCTGGCCGTGCGCGGATTCCTCGACCGCGACCGCGACGCGGTGCGCCAGGCCTGCGCGCTCGATCCGCTGGCGGCGGCGACGACGGGCCTCGACGACATCCGTTCAATGGTGGACGAGCTCTTCGAGGCGAACGCCCGCTGGCTGGACGGCTTCGCGGCGCGCGCGCCGGCGGTGCAGGGCGTGTAACGCCCCGCCCCGGACGCACCCCGGCCGCGCCCCCGGCCGGCGTCGAGAGTGCCTCGCAGCGAGATCGAGCGCGCAGATTCTGTCGCCGGGGACGCCGTCCCCGGCCACCTCACTCACGAGGCACTCCGATACCTACCCCGAAGCGGGTTCAACGTCCCCTGCGAGACGGCCGGCCCGCAGAGTCCGTCGCGGTAGCACCGTAGGCTGCCGATGATCGGCTTGATCGGCCTGCTGCCCCTGGTCCACGGGCTGCCCTTGCTGGCCTATCTGCTGCTGCGTGGCTCGGTGACCAACGCGGTGCCGGAGGTCGTGCCCGAGCGCCACTGGTGGCAGCTCTTCAACCTGGTCACCCTGCTGAACGAGTTCACCCCCTGGTTCTTCCTGCCCCTGCCGCTCTGGCTGCTGACCCTGCTCATCGCCCGGCGCCGGTCCGCCCTGTTCGCCACCGCCGTGCCCTGGGCCATGTTCCTGGTGCTCTACGGCGAGCTGTTCGTCCCCCGACCGGCGCACGTGGCCGACCTGGTCGACCCGCACCCGGCGGGCCAGGTGCGGCTGCGGGTGATGACTTTCAACGTCCTCGCCGCCCAGCGCCCGACGGACGAGCTGGTGCGCATCGTCCGGGAGGCGAACCCGGACGTGCTGATGACGCAGGAGCTGATCCCGGGGATCGCCCGGGCCCTGAACGAGGGCGCCGGCGAGCGCTACCCCTACTTTCGCCTGCGCACCACCGCCGGCTGGGGGGCCCAGGGGATCTGGAGCCGCTACCCCATCCGCAGCGAGGAGTACTGGAACGGCTCACGGCGCGGCGCCCAGTGGCAGCACGCCGTGCTCGACGTCGAGGGCCGCCCGCTGCACCTGGTGAACCTCCACCTGACCACTCCGGCGGTGAACTGGCGGGAGCCGGAGGCCTTGCCGGTGCCGGTGGTGGTCGGCGAGGTCAGCGAAGCGCGGCAGCTCGAGGTGGCCTGGCTGAGTCCGCGACTGCAGGCGCTCGCCGCCGGGCCGGACCCGGTGGTCGTCGCCGGGGACCTGAACCTGACCGATCAGACCCCGGAGTTCCGGCGCCTCATCGCGGCCGGCTACAGCGACGCGTACCGCCAGGCGGGCTGGGGCATCGGGCTGACCTTCCCGGCGGTGCCCAGGGCGCGCTTCGTGGGGCGCACCTTCCCGGCGGTGCCCCTGCTCGGGATCGACCACGTGCTCGTCTCGTCTGAGATCCGCGCCCGGCGAGCGCGGATCTGGCCGGAGGCCGGGCGCTCGGACCACCGGCCGGTGGTGGTAGACGTCGTCGTCCGCGCCCCTACCTGATCCCGCCCGGAGTGGCCGCCGCGGACGGCGCGGCCGCGTCCACCTCGCCGTCCTCCGGCTCCCCCGACGGGCGCGGGTCGCCGTCCATGCCGCCCGGGAAGTACTCCCGCCAGCGCCGATCGACCAGGTCGGCCGTCGCCCGCAGGGGGCGCACCTCGCGCGGGTACGAGGGCTTGACGCGGGCGTCGATCACGATCGGTGAGCGGTACGCCAGGTGGTGGCGCTCCACCCGCTGCCCGGCGGCGTAGAGGTCGCCCGCCGGCTCGAAGCGGGTGAAGGTGGCCCACAGGAAGCGCTCGCTGCCGGCGGCGATCTCCAGGTCGTCGGCCAGCACGAGCAGGGGCCAGCCGGCGAAAGCCGGGTGCCCGGCCAGGTCGGGGCCCTGGTCCGGGGCCTCGCCGTAGGCGCTGCCCTGCACCACCAGGCAGCCGGCGCAGAAGGGCCGCACGCCGGCCACCCCCCGCGGCAGGGACGCGCCTTCCGGGAGGCGGAACTCCCGCGGCAGGTCGCGCCGCGCTTCGCCCAGGCCGAGCAGGACGCCCTTGCTGCCGCGATTGAGCGCCGTCCCGGTGTAGTCCAGGGTGTCCATCGCCGTGTGGTCGAAGACGAACAGGTCGCGCTCCCAGACGGCCCGGGCGAGGACGTGCTCGAGGGTGCCGGCGAAGTCCCGCAGATCGCGCGGTGTGTCGGTCACGATCAGGAATTTGGTCAGGGAGAGCTGGCCCTCGCCCAGGATGCGGAAGGCGGAGACGAGGGCCTCCCGAGCGTAGCGCTCGTGGACGACGGCGGCGGCCAGGGAGTGGAATCCCGTCTCGCCGTAGCTCCAGATGTCCCGCACGCCGGGCATGACCAGCGGGAACAAGGGGCTGAGCAGCTCCTGCAGGTAGTCCCCGATGAAGAAGTCTTCCTGGCGGGGCTTGCCGACGACGGTGGCCGGGTAGATCGCGTCCTGCCGGCGGTAGACGCGCTTGACCCGGAAGACGGGGAAGTCGTGCGTCAGGGAGTAGTAGCCGTAGTGGTCGCCGAACGGCCCCTCGGCGCGGCGTTCGCCCGGCATGACCTCGCCGCTGAGGGCGAACTCCGCCTCGGCGAGCAGGGGGTGGGGGCTGTCCGGGTGGCGCACCCGCGGCAGGCGGGTGCCCACCAGCAGGGAGGCGAGCAGCAGCTCGGGGACGTTCTCCGGCAGCGGGGCGACGGCGGCCAGGATCAGCGCCGGCGGCCCGCCGAGGAACACGGTCACCGGGAGGGCCTGCCCGTGGCGCTCGGCGGCCCGGTGGTGGAAGCCGCCCCCCTTCTGGATCTGCCAGTGCATCCCGGTGGTGCCGGAGTCGTAGACCTGGGCGCGGTAGATGCCCAGGTTGTGTCCGTGCGCCGCGGCGCCCGGGTCGGGCGGCGGCTCGGTGTAGACCAGCGGGAGGGTGATGAACGGCCCGCCGTCGGCGGGCCAGGAGGTGAGCGCCGGGATGGTGTCCAGCCGGGGCGGGATCTCCACCACGTCGAGGATAGGGCCCCGGCGCCGGCCGGTGAGGCCGACGCGCAGGCCCTGGCGGGCGAACTCCCGGTAGCCCCACAGCTTGGCGGGAGTCGGGGGCAGGAGGTCCTGCGCGGCGCGCACCGCCTGGCGCACGAACTCCTGGGGTCGCCGCCCGAACGCGAGCTCGATCCGCCGGGCGGTGCCGAAGAGGTTGGTCACCACCGGGTAGGGGCTGCCCTTGACGTTGAGGAACAGCAGGGCCGGGCCGCCGGCGGCGATCACCCGGCGGTGGACCTCGGCCACCTCCAGGTGCGGGTCGACCGGGGCCACCACCTCCTCCAGCTCGCCTTCCGCGCGCAGCAGGTCGAGGAAGTCCCGCAGACTGCTCAGGGCCGCTGCCGTCACCGTCGCCGTGCTCCGTTCAGGACCCGAATGGTGCGCGCAATCGTGCGGGCGTCAGGAGGCGCCGGCCGCCACCACGGCCAGGGGCTGAGTCGCGGCCTCGTCGGCGACCGGAGTGGTCGCCCCGGAGAGGCCGAGGGAGAGGGTGATCGCGTCCGCCAGGGAGACGGCCACGCCGGTGAAGGAGGGCGTGTCCCGCAGGGTGTAGCTGCTGGCCTCGGTGGAGCGCAGCTCCATCACCAGGTCGAGGAACTCGGCCGGACTGTCGCCCTCGAAGGCGACGACGAACTCCTGGTCGTCCAGCCCGTAGGAGTAGGTGGTGTTGATCTTGACCGAGGGGTACTTGCGCCCCACCTTGATGTGCACGTCCATCATCCGCTGCCGCTCCTCGGGCGGGAGGGCGTACCAGGCGCGGGTCTTGACGAAGGGGTAGACGAAGAGGTACTTCGAGCCGTCCGGCTTGACCACCGCCCGGCCCGGATCGCCCTGGTGCTTCTCCAGATACATCGAGCGCCGGGTCATCGAGAGGTAGTGGTAGGGGGTTTCCAGGTAGGCGAACATCGCCGTGCGGCGCAGCTCGGCCGCGAAGGCCTGCAACCGCTCGGGCGACTCGGCCGCCTGCCAGAGCAGAAAGTCCGAATCGGCCCGCGTCCCCAGCAGGCTGTACGGGCGCAGCAGCCCGAGGTGCTCGGCCCCGTTCCCGGCGGCGGCGACGAACTCCCGGGCCATCCGCCGGCGCTGCTCCTTGAGCAGCACGAGGGCCTCGCGGCGGACGCGGTAGAACGTGAAGGCGACACAGACGCGAGGCGCCGGCGGGCGCGATTCGCTGCTCATGGACTTCCCCTCCCTGGCGTGGCCGTCGACGGCTCGTCTAGCACCATACCGCGCCCCCGCCAGCCGCCGGATGGGGAGTGCCCCCCACGTCGCGCTGCCGGGGCCCCGGACCCCGAGCGCCGGCTACCGGTAGTTGGTGAACTGGATGGGGACGGTCCAGTTGCGATCCTTCTCCGCCTGGCGCAGGGTCTGGATCGCCACCTGCAGGTCGTCCTTGTTCTTGCCGGTGATACGCACGGCGTCGCCCTGCACCTGCGCCTTCAGCTTGGGCAGCTTGTCCCGCACCAGCCTGGTGATCTCCTTGGCCAGGTCCTGGTCGATCCCCTGGCGCAGGGCCACCTCCTGGCGCACGGTGCCCCGGCTGGCCTCCTCGACCCGCCCGAAGTCGAACACTTTCGGCGAGACCTTGCGCCGCACGGCGCGCTCGAGGAGGATGTCCCGGATGGAGTTGAGGGCGGTCTCGTTGGCGCTGGCCAGGGTGATGCTGGTCTTGTCCAGGTCGATCCGCGAGCCGGTGTTCTTCAGGTCGAAGCGGGTGGTGAGCTCGCGCGTGGTCTGGTCGACGGCGTTGACCAGCTCCTGCCGGTCGAGCTCAGAGACGACGTCGAACGAATACTCGCTTGGCATGCCCCGATTCTAGACGACGCCCTCCGCGCGCAGATTCTCCAGCTCGGCCGCCCCGAGGCCCAACAGGTCGCCGTAGACGGCGGCGTTGTGCTCGCCCGGGTCGGGCGCGGGCGACGGCGGCACCGCCGGGGTGCGCGACAGGCGGGGCACCGGCGCCGGCAGGCGCAGCGGCCCGATCACCGGGTCGTCGACGGTGGTCAGGGTGCCCCGGTCGGCGTACTGGGGGTCGGCGAAGGCGTCGGCGACGCTGTAGATGGGGCTGTTGGGGACGTCGGCGGCGTCGAGCCGGGCGCACAGGTCGCGCATGGCGAAGCGCCGCGTCCAGGCGCGGACGCGGGCGTCCACCTCCTCCCGCCGGGCGACGCGCCCGGACATGGTGCCGAGGCCGGGGTCGGCGCTCCAGTCCTCGCCCTCGCCCGATTCGGTCATCGCCGCCACCAGGCGGCGGAAGATGCGGTCGCTCGTGCAGGCGATGGCCACCCACTTGTCGTCCGCGGTCGGGTAGTGGTTGTGCGGCGCGGCGTGCGGGCCGCTGGCCCCGTTGCGCTCGCGGACGACGCCGAGCGCGTCGTAGGCCGGGGCCATGTAGTCGGTCAGCCGGAAGACGCTCTCGAAGAGCGAGACGTCGATCACCTGCCCCTCCCCGCTGCGCTCGCGCACGCGCAGGGCGGCCCGGGCGCTGAAGGCGCCGAACAGGCCGGCGCGGTAGTCCGCGATCGTCGGCGATCCCGGGATCGCCGGCGGCCGGTCCGGCTCGCCGGCGAGGTAGGTCAGGCCGCCGAACGCCTGGGCCACCCGCCCGAATCCGGGGCGGGCGGCGAGCCGCCCCGTCTGGCCGTAGGCGGAGATGCGGAGCAGCACCACCCCCGGGTTGACCGCCCGCAGGCGGTCGTAGCCCAGGTTCCAGCGCTCGAGCGTGCCCGGCCGGAAGTTCTCGATCACCAGATCGCTGTGGCGCACCAGGCCGAGCGCCAGGGCCTGGCCTTTGGGGTGACGCAGGTTGCAGGTCACCGAGCGCCGCCCGCGGCCCTCAAGGGCCCAGAAGAGGGCCCGCCCGCGCACCTTGTCCCCCAGGTCGCGGATGGGATCGCCGCCGCCGGGTTGCTCCACCTTGATCACGGTGGCCCCCTGCTCGGCCAGCAGGCCGGCGGCGAAGGGCGCGGCGATGAAGGTGCCGAGGTCGAGGACGCGGAGGCCGTCGAGCGCGCCCACCCGCTTACCAGTTGGTGAAGGAGCCGTCGTCGCGGTGCAGCAGGTTGCGGCCCGCCGCGCCGGGCTGGTACGGCAGCCTGCGCGCCGCCGCCAGATCGAACTCGATGCCCAGTCCCGGGGCGGTGGGGGGCAGCAGGTAGCCGTCCTCCCACCGCACCTGCACCGGGACGGCGTTGGTCATCGCCCGGCCGGGACGCTGCGGCTGCTCCATCACCCCCACGTTGCTGCTCGCCAGGTTGAGGTGCAGGCAGGCGGCGCTGGAGACGGGCCCCAGCGGGTTGTGCGTCGCCAGCTTGATGTAGTGCGTCTCCGCCATCGCCGCCACCTTGCGGGACTCGGAGAGGCCGCCGCAGATGCAGAGGTCGATTCGGGCGTAGTCGATCAGGTCCTCCTCGATGATCTGCCGGAACTCCCACTTGCTGCAGTACTGCTCGCCGGCGGCGAGGGGCACGTCGATGTGCTCGCGCAGCAGGCGGAAGCTGTTCGGCCCCTCGCTGCGGATGGGGTCCTCCATGAAGAACGGCCGGTACGGCTCGACCGCGCGGCACAGCCGGATGGCATCGGGGGGGTCGAGCCGGGTGTGGATGTCGAAGCAGATCTCGACCGTGTCTCCGAGCGCGCCGCGCACGGCCTCGAACATGGCCACCGACTCGCGCACCGCCTCGCCCGGCTCGAAGCGCCCCTCCGGGCCGATGTTGGGACTGAAGCGCACGAATTTCCAGCCCTCGTCCCGCGCCGCCTGGCAGCGCGCGACCAGCTCCTCGGTCGTCCGCCCGCCCACGTGCGGGTAGCACACCACCCGGTCGCGCACGCGACCGCCGAGCAGCTGGTAGGTGGGCACGTTCAGGGCCTTGCCCATCAGGTCCCACAGGGCGATGTCGACGGCGGCGAGGGCGCTGCCGGCGATCCGGTCGTGGGGGAAGAAGAAGCCGCGGGAGAGGCGCTGCCAGTGGTGCTCGATGCGCAGCGGGTCCTCGCCGACCAGCAGCGTGGCGTAGTCCTCAACCACCGCGGCGATCGCGCCCGCCCGGCGGGTCAGTCCGGCCTCGCCGACGCCGAACAGGCCCTCGTCGGTTTCGACGACGACGAACACGCAGTTGCGACCGTCCTGGACCGGCAGACACTCGACGTTGGTGATCTTCACGCTCGTCTCCCCCTACACGCTGCTCAGGTATACCCGTAGGTCGCCTGGAGGTCGACCTCCCGCCCGCCGACGGTGGCCAGCATCCGCCCGGCGCCGTCGAAGCGCACGGCGAGCGGCTCGCGCCTGGGAGCCCCGGCGTAGCGCTCCAGGAGGGCCTGGGTGATCTGCACCAGG
>DATLLM010000513.1:0-4397 GCA_035537855.1 Chloroflexota bacterium
GTCCGGGGCCGCGGCGCTGTCCGCCACCGCGTCCCCTGGCCCGCCGAACCCGACCACCCCGCTGCCGCCGAGGCCGCTCTCGCCCAGGTTGCCCGGGGAGCCGAGGAAGGTGGAGGTGATGCGATGGCCCCCGCCGAGCCCCACCAGCCCCGGGCCGCGGTTGGGGGCGCCGATCCCGAGGACGCCGGCCCCGGGCTGGCGCTGGGCCGGGGAGTCCGCCCCGTTCCACCCCCGGCCGGTGGCGCCGGTGACCGGCCCGTCCGGGCGCTGATCGTCCCGGCGTGCTCCGGCCTCGAAGACGCTCAACCCGTTGAAGGGCACGTCCAGCTCGGACGGGCGCCCCCCCTGGATAACCGTGGTGCTCTCGGCCCAGTTCGTCCGGCCCGCCTCGATATCGTCGCCGCTGCCGCTGCTCCCTGCCATAGATCCTCCCTGATAGGCAGAACGTGGCGGGAGGGACTTTCTTCGGATGGCCCGGCGGGGGCCCGGCCTGTCCTCTCTCCGGGTAGACGCGGCACCGCCGCCCGCCTGCGCCGCTTCCGCCTGCGCGGGTGCGCCCTGAGGTGAGCGGCCCCCGACAGTCCTGCAGGGGGCGAGGCGTCCGTCCGTCAGCGCCGCCAGGCGCGGGCGCGGCACCAGGTCGTCCAGCGAGACGGCGCGGCGCGCCGTGACCGTCTGCGCCCTCGCTCCCATCACGGCCTGCCCTCCCTGCACCAGGCCATGAAGGCGGCATCGCACCGCGCTGCCGGACCAGGATTCGTTGCGGCACCCTGCCGGAGTAAGCAAAGACGCTCGGGTGGGGCCAGGCCGGGAAGGGGTGCCGGCACTCCGGCGTAGAGGCGCCCGGCCAGACGGATCGGTCCGGCCAGGTTCGAGCCCTCAGTGGCCGCCGGCGAAGCGCAGCCCGACCACCCCCGCGACGATCAGCGCGATGCAGGCGAGACGGAGGGCCGTCGCCGGCTCACCGAGGTAGACGATGCCCACGAGCGCCGTGCCCACGGCGCCGACGCCGGTCCAGATCGCATAAGCGGTGCCCACCGGCAGCGACCGCAGCGCGAGGCTCAGCAGGCCGAAGCTCGCGCTGCCGAACACCAGGAACAGCACACTGGGGATCAGCCGGCTGAACCCGTCACTCGCCTTGAGCGCGACGGCCATCACCGTCTCCAGGATGCCGGCGGCGACGAGGAGTACCCACACCATGACGAGACCTCCGTGCGCCGTCTTTGCATCGCCGGGTACAGCGCACCCTCTCGTCCGGGGCCGACCGCGGTGGCCGGCCACCAAGACCATAGCACGCCCCGGCAGGCGATGGCGCGATGGCGGCGCGGACCTCGCCGGCGCAGCTTGGCTACCTCGGGGCGGGGCTGGAGCGGTAACGCTAGGCCCCGAAATCTAGGGCGTCAGGCGTCCCGAGAGGCGGCGGGCTTCCTGCGCCCGCTCCAGCAAGAACTCGATCAACCGGACCCACTGCCGAACGGCCGCCTCCGTCGAGATGGGCTCGCCGTGCGACGGGTGCTGCACGTCCGGTGCGCCCGCGAGCAGCTCGCGGAGCGCGCCGGCGAGGAAGCCCCAACGGAGCGCAACGGCCGCTGCGAACCCCAGCCGCGCGTGGTCGATGGGGCCCGTCCAACCGGCGTCGCGCAGGCCGTCGAGGTACCCGTCGAAGACGACCCGGTCCAACTGCGCAGCCTGCGCGGCGTCGAACTCGCACCGCCGCAGGGTGCCGAACACGAGGGTGGCGATGTCTGCCCCGATCGGGCCGGAACCGACCTGCTCCCAGTCGACGGCGACCGTCTCCAGCTCGCCGTCCGGGCCGCGCACCGCGAACAGGTTGGCCAGCGACGACTCGTGATGGCACAGCGTCTGGGGCAGCGCGGTCAGCCGGCGCACGAAGCCCGCCTGGTCGCGCAACACCTGCACCGCGCGCGGCCCGATGGGGGCGTCGAACAGGCGTTGCACCGCCGCCTGCTGCCCCACTCGCGCGAGCGCGGCCACGTCCTCTGGGCCCGGATTGGCGCCGGGGCGGCGCGCCGGCCAGTCGTTGAGCCACGGTTCGGTCGGCCGCGCGCGAGCGACCAGGTAGGCCCCGTTGAAGGCCCCCAGATGACGGGCCGCCCGGCCGAACTGGGCCAGCGGCCAGCGGCGCCCGTACACGTCGCCCACATCCTCCAGCCAGAGCCAGACGCTGCCGTCGGCCCCGTCGTCGAGGCCGAGCAGGC
The DNA here is from genome assembly GCA_035537855.1 of Chloroflexota bacterium. Taxonomy (GTDB): domain Bacteria; phylum Chloroflexota; class UBA11872; order UBA12225; family UBA12225; genus DATLLM01. The sequence goes on from DATLLM010000513.1 coordinate 2,220, forward strand.
GCGGCGCCCGTAGGAGCCCAGGGAGGTCAGCCAGCAGCGACGAGCGGTAGGCGAGGACCTCGCGCCGGCCCCCCGCGCCGGCCGTCAGCGCGGCCGGCGCGAAGCGCTTGAGCACGCTCGACCACCGAGTCGGCCGGGCGTCGTCGAGCAGGGCCCAGCCCGTCACGCGGAGGAGCGTGCGGGCCGGCAGCACCGCGTGATAGGGCAGCGGCTGCCACGCCCACTCGCGCACGCGCGCCGTGGGGGAACGCAGGGCTTCGCGCATCACCGCCTCAAGTCGGGCTCGACTGACGCGGCCGACCGGTGGCGGCGCTTCGCCTGCGCGGGGCGCTGGCGCCGGCGACTCGGCGCCGCCGGCCCCAGCCGGAGCCCCGGATGCCACGACGCCGGTCGGCGGCGGCTGCCCGCTCCCCGCGTGAGCAGGATCCGGCTCGGGGCGGGTTAGGTCGATAGGGCCACTATACGCCCCCCGCCCCGGCCCGGGGTGCGCCCCGCGCCCCGGCGCGCTCGCGGTCTGTCGGCGACCGAGCTCGCCGCGATCGCGGGCCGGGCCCCGCGGTGCGCCGCGGCCACCGGCACCGACCAGCACCGCCTGCGCGTGAGGAGCGGGCAGGGCGTACCCGTACGGGGAGCCGATCGGCGGGGCGCGTACACCGGTGTCGAGCTCGCGCGACGCTACCCGACCAACCCGACACCGGGATCAACCCACAGAACGCGCCTCAGTGGTGGTGCCCCTGGCCCTCGCCGGGGACGACCGGGGTCGCGCCGGGGCGGGTCCACTGCGGCACGGGCCGGCTGGTCGGCCCCCAGGTGGCGACGCCGTCGGCGTCCGAGCGCCAGTACCAGCAGGAATCCTGGCCCCCGGGCCACCCGTCCGGCGTCTCCTCCCAGGCCTCGCCGCGACCGTACGGCGTCATGTCGAGCAGCCCGAATACCCCGGCGGCCGGCTCGTTGCCGCGGCCGGTGGTCCGGTAGGTGAGGAAGACCCGGTCGCCGTCGCGCAGGAAGCAGGTGATGGACCCCATGTCGTCGCCGACCGGCGCCGCCACGCCCCGCACCGAGTACCAGGGCTGGGTGTACCCCATGAACGCCACGTACGGGGCGACCTCGTCCCACGGGCCATCGGTCAGCACCGCGAACGAGACCCCGCGAGCGTTGAGGTAGACGGCCGCCCGCTGGATGTGCCACGTGTTCGTGGTGCATCCCTCGCACTGTCCCTCGAACGGGGCGCCGTCGTGCCACATGTGCTTGTGGGCCAGGAGCACGTCGCGGCCCTGGAACAGGTCGATGAACGGCACCGGGCCGTCGGGGCCGGTGACCTCGACCGTCCCGTCGAGCTCCACCATCGGCAGCCGACGGCGGGCCGCGGCGAGGGCGTCGCCCTCGCGGGTGTGCGCCTTCTCGCGGACCAGCAGCTCGTCACGGGCGGCCTGCCAGGTGGCCAGGTCAACGACGGGTGGGCGGCCGGGCAGCGCGGTGGTCGGGTCACTCGGCGTGGTCGTCATGGCGTCCTCCATGGTGTCTCGTGCCGGGCAGCGTCGTACGACGTCCCAGGACGGTCACCAGAATAGACACGCGACCCGGCCGGAACTCATCGCGCCGGGGACGCCCTCGCCGAGCCGGCACAGACCACGTCGGGCCGACAAGTTCACAGACACGCTCTATCGGTAGTTTGTTGAGGTTGGGGTAGGCTCCTGGTCCTGTCCATGGTCCGGTCCGCCAGGAGCCTGCCGCCACGATGACTGCCCGCCGATCCTGCCCGCTCGCGCCGGGTCCGTTGGAGGACTATGCCCAGCGCTTCGACGCCCTGTTCTCGAGCCTGGCCCAGCGCCGCGGCGTGCGCGACTACCTCCAGGGCCTGCTGCTGCCAAGGGATCGGAACAAGACCCTGACCGGGCTGGCTGGCGCCGAGCCGATCATCGTTGCCCAGCATCGTGAGGTCCAGCGGCTGCAGTGGTTCCTCTCGGAGTCGGCCTGGGACCACGAGCAGGTCAACCAGCGGCGGGTGCAGTTGCTGTGCGAGGACCCGGCCACCGCCCCCCACGATGCGGGTGTGCTGGTGCTGGATGACACCGGCGACCGCAAGGACGGCACCGCCACCGCGCATGTGGCCCGCCAGTATCTGGGTTCGGTCGGCAAGATCGACAACGGCATCGTCGCGGTGACCAGCCTGTGGGC
>DATLLM010000514.1:0-4181 GCA_035537855.1 Chloroflexota bacterium
CAAGACGGAATTGACGGACGCCGATCGGCTGGCGCTCGAGGCCTACCGGGCCTCGCTCGCCCCCCAGCCCGAACCGGCGGAGCCGCCGCGGGAAGAAGGTGACGAGCAGCGATGAGCAGATTTCGGGGCAGAGGTCGAGGCGGACGGCCCGGCGGACGGCCGCGGCCGCGGGGCCGTCCGAATCAGAACGGTCCGGCGGTCGCCGTCGCCCAGTCTTCGGTGGCGACGGCGCCCCGCCAGGTGCGCTTGCCGTCCGGGCCGCTGAGCGTTTCCGAGCTGGCGACGACCATGGGGGTGCACGAGGCGCAGATCATCAAGAGCCTCTTCATCCGCGGGGTGATGAGCAACCCCAACAGCCAGCTGGACGCCGAGGCCGTTCGCGCGGTGGCCGACGACCTCGGCATCGAGGTGCTGGACGCCGAGGCCCCCGAGGAGGGGGCTGAGAGCAGCAGCATCGCCGCCCACCGCATGGTCTTCGAGGAGGAGGAGGCCGACCTCGTCCCCCGGCCGCCGGTGGTGACCATCATGGGCCACGTCGACCACGGCAAGACCTCCCTGCTGGACGCCATCCGGGAGGAGAACGTCGCCGAGGGGGAGGCCGGCGGGATCACCCAGCACATCGGCGCGTACCAGGTGGAGAAGGAAGGGCGGACGATCACCTTCATCGACACCCCGGGGCACGCCGCGTTCACCGCCATGCGGGCCCGCGGCGCGCAGGTGACGGACATCGCCGTGATCGTCGTCGCCGCCGACGACGGGGTGATGCCCCAGACGGCGGAGTCGATCTCCCACGCCCGCGCCGCCGGCGTGCCCTTCATCATCGCCATCAACAAGATCGACCGGCCGAACGCCAACCCCGACCGCATCCGCCAGCAGCTGTCCGAGTACAACGTGCTCGTCTCCGGCTGGGGCGGGGACGTTGAGACGGTTGAGGTCTCGGCGCTGCAGAAGCTGGGCCTGGACGACCTGCTGGAGCTGATCCTGCTGGTCACCGACCTGGAGGAGCCCAAGGCCAACCCCAACCGCCCGGCGGCCGGCACCGTGATCGAGGCCAAGCTCGACCGCAGCCGGGGCCCCGTGGCCACCGTCCTGGTGCAGAACGGCACCCTCCGTCCGGGCGACTTCGTCGTCGTGGACAAGATCGGCGGGCGGGTGCGGGCGATGACCGACTTCCGCGCCCAGCGGATCACCGAGGCCGGGCCCTCGACCCCGGTTGAGATCATCGGCCTGGAGAGCGTCCCCGCCGCCGGCGACCGGCTGACCGTGGTGCCGGACGAGAAGGCGATGCGCTCCCTGATCGAGGAACGCACCGAGGGCCCGGCGCAGGAGTCGGACGGCCGCCTCAGCCTGGACGAGATCCTGGCCCAGATTCAGCTGGGCGAGATCAAGGACCTCAACATCATCCTGAAGGCGGACGTGCAGGGCTCCGTCGAGGCCATCCGGGGCGCCCTGGAGAAGCTGAACGAGGCGGCCGCCGTCGGCACCCACGTGCGCGTCCTCTACGACGCCGTCGGCGCGCCGACCAACGAAGACATCAACCTGGCCGCGGCCTCCCAGGCCATCATCGTCGCCTTCAACGTCCGGGTCGACGCCGGCGTCAAAGCCTTCGCCGACGGGCAGGGCGTCGAGATCCGCCAGTACCAGATCATCTACAACCTGCTGGACGACGTCGAGACGGCCCTGCGCGGCCTCGTCGAGCCGACCTTCCGGGAGGTCGTCTTCGGCCACGCCGAGATCCTGCAGGTCTTCCGCTCCGGCCGGGGCGAGGCCATCGTGGGCTGCATCGTCCGCGACGGCCTGATCCGGCGCGGCGCCGGCGCGCGCGTCGCCCGCGGCGGCGAGGTGATCTACAACGGTCGCGTCTCCTCGCTGCGCCGCTTCAAGGACGACGTCCGGGAGGTGGCCTCCGGCTACGAGTGCGGGATGGGGCTGGAGAACTGGCCCGAGCCGCGGGCCGGCGACATCATCGAGGTCTTCGGGCGCGAGCGCGTCTAGCGGTCGAGCGAGCGGATGGCATCACCACGGCGGCGGGAGCGGCTGGCCTCGGTCATCGAGGAGGTGGTCAGCGAGCTGCTCCTGCGCGAGATCAAGGACCCCCGCGTGGCGGGGATGACCTCCATCACCCGGGTGGAGGTCACCGCCGACGTGCGCCAGGCGAAGATCTTCATCTCCGTGATGGGCGACGAGGCGGCCCGCCGGGACACCCTGCGGGCGCTCGAGCACGCCGCCGGTTTCATCCGCAGCAAGCTGGGCGAGGAGCTGACCATCCGCCACGTGCCGGCGATCACCTTCCAGCTCGATCGGAGCCTGGAGCAGGGCGACCGCGTGCTCGCCCTGATGGCCGAGGTGGCCCCCACCATCGGGCCCGTCCCGCCCCCGGACGCGGCGCCGGACGCCGGCGCGAGAAGCGAGGGGGCGTGACCGCCGGCACGGAAACGGACTGGGACGGCGCCGTAGCCCTCCTCCGCGACGCCGGCCGGTTGCTGCTCTGGGGCCACCGCAAGCCGGACGCGGACGCCGCCGGCTCCGTGCTCGGTCTGGCCTACGCCCTGGAGTCGCTCGGCAAGTCGGTCACCCTGATCTGCTCCGATCCGCTCGAGGGCATCCTGACCACGCTGCCCGGCGCCGAGCGCTTCCTGACCGCGCCGCCGGCGGACGGGACGTGGGACGCGGTGGTCAGCCTCGACGTCTCAACCGTCGACCGGCTCGGCCCGCCCTACGCGGCGGCGGCCGGGCGCCTGGCCGGACTGCCGTTCCTGAACATCGACCACCACCTGACCAACCCCGGCTTCGGGACGGTCAACCTGGTCGATCCCGCGGCGGCGGCGACGGCCGAGATGGTCACGCTGCTGCTGGAGCGGATGGGGGTGCCGCTGACCGTGCCGGCGGCGACCTGCCTCCTGGCCGGGCTGCTGACGGACACCCTCTCCTTCCAGACCGAGAGCACGACGCCGCGCACCCTGCGGGTGGGCGCCAGCCTGGTCGAAGCCGGGGCTCCCCTGGCGGAGCTGGCCTACCGCTTCTTCCGCCAGCGCAGCCGGGGCAGCGCCCTGGTCTGGAGCGGCGCCCTGGGGACGCTCCGTTTCGCCTCCGGCGGGCGCATCGCCTGGGTGGAGATCGGCCGGGCGGTGATGGACGCGGCCGGCCCCGGCGCCGACGGCGCCGGGCTGTCCGGCTACGTCGCCAGCATCGAGGGGGTGGAGGTGGGGTTCTCCCTCGAAGAGGCCGCGGACGGAACCATCTTCGCCGGGCTGCGCTCGCCGACGGTGGACGTCGCGGCCGCCGCGGCCGTGTTCGGCGGCGGCGGCCACGCCCGGGCGGCGGGGTGCCAGTTCGCGCCACCGGCGACCCTGGCGAGCGCGGCCGCGGCCCTGCTGGCGACCATCGAGCCGGCCCTCAAGTAGCCGCCGGCGGTCTACGGTCTACGCCCGGCGGTTAGCCGTCGGCGGCGAGATCGAGTCCCTCGACCGAGTCCGCGGCGGCGGCGTCGAGCAGCACCGCCCGCGCCGTCTCCACGTCCCGCCCTATCTGGGCGACCAGCTCGGGCACGGAGCCGAACGTCTCCTGGCCGCGGACGCGGGCGACGAAGTGCAGGCGCAGGCGCTTGCCGTAGAGGTCGCCGGCGAAGTCGATCAGGTAGGCCTCGACCACGCGCGAGCGGCCGTCGAAGGTGGGGCGGGTGCCGATGCTGATCGCCGCCGGGTGGCGGCGCGCGGAGCGGGTGAACGGCGCCACCTCGGCCCAGGCGGCGTAGACGCCGTCCGCGGGGACGGCCATGGGGGCGTCGAAGCGCAGATTGGCCGTCGGGTACCCGAGCGTGCGCCCCACCTGCTCCCCGGAGACGACGGTTCCGGTCAGGGTGGGGTAGCGACCGAGGGCGCGGGTGGCCTGCTGGATCTGGCCGGCGCCGACCATCCCCCGGATGGTCGTGCTGCTGACCAGCGGCGCGCCCGCCTCGCCGGTGTAGGGCAACACCTCCTCCAGCTCGAAGCCCAGCCGGGCGCCGATCTGCTGCAAGACCTCCGGCGTCCCCTCCCGTCCCCGGCCGAGGGCGAAGGCCGGGCCGAAGAGGAGACGGCGCAGGCGCACCCAGCGTCCGAGCTGGCGCAGGAACTCCTCCGCGCCGGTCTGCTGGAGGGTCTCGTCGAAGCGCCAGACGAGCACGTTGTCCACGCCCAGCT